>JAGOGT010000068.1 GCA_017996595.1 Candidatus Cloacimonadota bacterium | reverse complement strand
GGTGAGGGCTACGTCAAAACTCTCCACCGCCTCATTCTTTTTGGCGATGCAGGGCCCGATGAAGATCACTCCGATATCCTCTCCGTATGTCTCTTTAAGCAGCCTGGTATGCGCTTGCACTGGAGATACCACCGGCGTAACATAGGGCACCAGATGCGGATAATACTGCTCAATGAGATGAATCACACTGGGACAGGCGGAAGAGATGAGCAACGGATGTTCGCTTTCTTTTAGCATGCGAGCGCAAGCAGCGGAAACCACTTGCGCTCCCAAAGCTGTTTCCGATACACCCGAAAAACCCAGACTGAGGAGAGCGGCGACCAAACGCTGAGGATCCAAGCCTGCAAATTCCGTGCGGAAAGTTGGCGCCAGGGAGGCATATACTTTCTTTTTGGAACGTAGCAGTTTCATGGCATCCTTCAGGTCGTCGCGGATCTTTTTGGCACCCACGGGGCATACTTCCGTGCAGCGTCCACAAAGGATGCACGCTTCGGGCATTACCTGAGCGCTGCCATCAACCACCCGGATGGCTTTCACCGGGCATTCGCGGACGCATTTATAGCAATCCTGGCACTCTGTTTTTTCGGTGTAGATCGGTTTGTTCATATTTCCATTAACTCTTTATCCAATATTTCTGGCAGATGGTCACTATGCACTTCGTGGTAGTGATGGTCATTTATCACCAGATTAGGCCCTTGTGAGCATTCACCCAGGCACAAGGAGCCTTCGATGTGCACACTATCTGTAAGGCCTTTATTGCGCAAGTATTCTTCTATCACTTTCAGGTTTTCTCTGTTTTCACGGGCAAAGCACGAACTGCCCATGCAAATGAGGATGCGTTTCATGCTTCTCTTCTCTTTGCTTCCGAACGCAGCAGATCTTTCACCTGGCTTAGCTCTGCGTGATGGATTACCTTATCCCCAAATATAACACTTGGGCCTTTGTCGCACTTTTCGCTGCAGAAGGTAGCGGCAATGTCAAAGTACTTTCCCCAGGCATTTTCTTCCACCATTTGCAGGGTCTTTGCCAAAATATCCTGTGATCCCCGCAGATAGCACGAGGTTCCCACGCATACGCGAATCTTGCAGCGATCTTCAGAACCGGCACCAGAGAAGGACAATTCGTCATCATCGATGCGCTTGCGATGCTTGTAGGCAGTATGAAGCAATTCGTGAGCCACATGGCTGTTGGGTTTTTCCAGCAGAGTATCATATAGCTCATTGATAAAGGGATTGTCCTGGGCACGGTGCAAGGGCATGATCTTGTCCGCATGATACAGGGACGTAGTACGCTGCTTGCGTTGCATAGGATTGGTCACGATGGGTTGTCCCGCTCCACCAGTGCATCCACCCGGGCAGGCCATCACTTCCACGATGTCATAATGCGCTTCTCCCGCTAGGATTTTGTCGCATAGCTCCTGAGCATTCTTCAGTCCATGCACCACGGCCATCTTCAGGTTACCATCGGCAAGCTCGGCTTCGCGAAGCCCTGAGCTTCCGCGCACTTCTTGCAGCACGATGTTTTCCGGCACGGGGATATTGAATTTATCGGCTGCATAGCGCAATACCGCTTCGCTTACTCCACCGCTATTGCCAAAGATAACTCCAGCTCCGGTGGCAAAACCCATCGGCAGATCCATCGATTCGGGCTCCAAATTGCTGAAGTCTATCCCTGCTTCGCGAATCATGCGTCCCAGCTCCTGGGTGGTAATCACTACGTCCACATCGGCAATGCCGTCATGAGTAAATTCTGGACGTTTGCATTCATATTTCTTGGCTGTGCAGGGCATCACCGATACCACCACCAGGTCTTTTTTGGCAACACCCAACTGCTCGGGCAAGGCTTCTTTGGCAATGGAGCCAAACATCTGCTGGGGCGAACGGCAGCTGGAAAGATTATTTAGCAGCTGCGGATAAGATTGCTCCGCATATTTCACCCAGGCCGGGCAGCATGAAGTGAATATTGGCAGCTTTTCGCCTTTCTGCTTGCGGCTGATGAATTCATTGGCTTCCTCTACTACGGTAAGATCTGCGGAGAAAGCAGTGTCAAACACCTTGTCAAAGCCGATAATACGCATGGCGGCAATCATTTTCCCGGTGCTGATCTCGCCGGCTGGGAGATTGAACATCTCGCCCAAAGCTACGCGTACTGCGGGAGCAATCTGAGCTACAACCGCTTTTTGGGGATCATGAATGGCATCCCAAACTTGGGGGATGTGGCTTTTCACTACGATGGCTCCGGTGGGGCAAACCGCTGCGCATTGGCCGCAATTCACACAATCCACCTGCGCCAGGCTTTTGCCATAGGCCGGGGAAACAGCCACGCCCTGACCGCGATTAATCATATCAATAGCGCCAATACCCTGAATCTCACTGCAAAAGCGCACGCAATCACCGCAGAGCACGCATTTATTGGGGTCGCGCACCAGGCATTCGCTGCCCAGATCTTTAGGCTTCATTTCTCTAGTTCTGCGAAAGCGTACCTTGTCGATACTAAGCCGATTGGACAGGTCTCGCAGCTTGCAATCGGCGGCACGGCTGCATTTGGGGCATTCCTGATCATGATTGGCCAGCAGCATTTCCACGATGGTTTTGCGCAGCTTTAGAATCTGCTCGGTGTGGGTTTTTATCTTCATTCCTTCGAAAGGTTCTGTGGAGCATGATGTTACCAAGCCTCTTCCCTCCACTTCCACCATGCACAGCCGGCAAGCGCCATAGATGCTAAGATCGCTGTGATAGCAGAAGGTGGGGATATCGATATGCGCTTTGCGGGTCAGGGAAAGGATGTTGGTTTCATCTTCCCAAAGCACCGGACGGTCATTTATATATACGTATCTTTCCATTTTTCTTCTCCCTTTATTAGCTGATGGCTTTGAATTTGCAGGTGTTTACACAGGCTCTGCATTTGATACAGATGAGCGGATCAATCTTGTGCGCTTGTTTCACTTCGCCGCTGATGGCACCTACCGGGCATACTCTTTTGCACAGGGTACAGCCACGGCAGATGGCGGGATCGATGCGAATCGGAGTTAAAGCCTTGCATTGACCGGTGGGACAATACTTTGCTTTTACATGCGCTTCGTATTCGTCGCGGAAATAGCGCAGCGTGGAAAGCACCGGATTGGGAGCACTTTTTCCCAAACCGCAAAGCGAAGTAATCTTCACCGCTTCTCCCGCTTCTTTCAGCAGTTCCAGCGTTTCCATGGTGCCTTCGCCATGCGTGATGTCTTCCAGCATTTCCAGCATTTGGCGAGTACCCTCACGGCAGGGAACGCACTTGCCGCATGATTCATGCTGGGTGAAGGTCATAAAATAGCGTGCCGTTTCCACCATGCAGGTGCTATCATTCATCACTACCATACCGCCGCTACCCACCATGGCTCCGATTCCACCCAGGGAATCAAAATCGAGGGGCAGATCCAGATGCTCTTTGGTGAGACAGCCCCCGCTTGGACCTCCGATCTGCACAGCTTTGAAGGCATTATTATTGATCTTGCCATCCTTATCCAGCACGCCGCCGCCAATCTCAAAAACGATCTGGCGAATGGTGGTGCCAAAGGGAACTTCGATAAGCCCGGTATTGGCTACGTGACCGGTTAAGGCAAAGGTCTTGGTACCCGGGGATTTGGCGGTGCCAACCTTGCGGAAAGTATCGATTCCCTGTTGCATAACCACGGGCACCAGGGCCAGAGTTTCCACGTTATTAATCACTGTAGGCTTGCCAAAAAGCCCTTTCTGAGCAGGGAACGGCGGCTTGGGATTGGGCATGCCGCGCTTGCCTTCGATGGATGAGAGCAGTGCAGTTTCTTCTCCGCATACAAAGGCTCCGGCTCCTTCCATCACGTTTATTCTGAAGCTCTTGCCCGTGCCAAAGATATCATCGCCCAGGATGCCATAAGCTTCTGCCACCCCTATTGCTTTGCGGATGCGGCTGCAAGCCAGAGGATATTCCATTCTTACATACACATAGCCTTCGTCCGCACCTATGGCCCGGGCTGCGATCATCATCCCCTCTATCACACTGTGAGGATTACCTTCGAGAATGCTGCGGTCCATAAAGGCTCCGGGATCACCCTCGTCACCATTGCACACCACATATTTCTTATCTGAAGTCTCTTTGCGGGCAAAGTTCCATTTCAGCCCGGTTGAAAATCCGCCGCCGCCACGTCCGCGTAAGCCGCTATCCTGATATAGCTTGCATAGTTCTTCCGCGCTGTACTTGGTGTAGGCTTCTCGGGCAGAGAAATAGCCCCCGTGGGCGATGTATTCGCTGATGTTATCGGGGTCTATTCTTCCGCAGTCTTTCAGGCCAGTGCGAAGCTGTTTTGTATAAAAAGGTATCTCCGCGGGACCCTTGTAACCTGCTCCGGTAGCGGGATCATGATAGAGCAGCCTTTCGATCACTTCGTTCTTTTTGATGCTTCTATCCACTATTTCCTGGGCATCTTCGGGCTTCACGTGTCCATACAGAATCCCCGCGGGTTCGATGGTAACCAGCGGCCCTACCTGGCAAAAACCCTGACAGCCGCTGCCGATCATATACACATCATGATGTTTGTGCTCGGCGTGATCATCTGATTTTAGCGATACCGTTACTTCCAGGCCACCCAGCGCGATGGCATTCTTTAACGCCTCAAAAACTTTCATCGAACCATTGGCGATGCAGCCGGTTCCCGCGCAGACGATAATCCTTTTATTGCAAAGGCTTCTGGCCTTGTTATAGGATTCTTTTATTTGTTCCAGATTAAGCATTTTCCTTCTCCCCGGCAATGATGCCGTCTATCAACTTTATTGCTTCTTCCACTTTGATCTGCCCATGAACCTGGTCATCCACCACCAGAACCGGTGCCAGTCCACAAGCCCCAAGGCAGGATACGGTTTCAAAGGTAAACATCATATCGTCGGTGGTAATCTTTTTGGCGCTTAGCCCCAAACGTTCGCGAATAGCGTCGATAACGGCTTTGGAACCGCGCACGTGGCAGGCGGTGCCATCACACATCTTGATGATATGCTTGCCCTTGGGCTCAAGTGAAAAGTGGCTGTAGAAAGTGGCCACCCCAAATAGCCTGGCCGGGGAAACTCCCAGCGAGGTGGCGATGAAGGTCATTACTTCTTGCGGCAGATAGCGATATTCTTCCTGAACTGCCTGTAGAATGGGGATGATCCTGGCTTCGCTGCGTTCGTAGCGGTCCAATATCTCGATCACCTTGTTGAAACTGTGTGCGGCTGAGTATTCGTTACTCATGGTTGCTCCTGTTTATTTCTTTTGTTTTTTATAGGCGTAGTTATGGAATCAGGCATATTTTCTGTTTTTTTGGGGCTGTTATGCTATACGCTTTATCCGTCAGGCGGGAACGTGCAGGCGTTCTGCCACGCGCCTTGATAAAACTGCCAGCGAGGAACTCATATCCACGTTTTCCACGATTATTTCCTTGGGGACTTTCAGCTTGATAGGCGTGAAATTCCAGATGGCGATAATTCCCCCGGCTACCATCATATCCGCTATTTCCTGCGCGGATTCGGAGGGGACGGTGAGAATTCCAATATGCACATGCATGCGGGAGAGCAGATTCTCAAATTTGTTCAAAGGGATAATTCTGATGCCATGCAGCTCAGTATCTGCCAACAAAGGGTCGTTATCGAAAGCGGCGATGATCTTGATGCCCTTCAGGCTCAGTTCCTGATACCCCATCAGGGCTTTTCCCAGATTGCCCACTCCCACCAAAAAGCAAGAGCTGGCATCGTTCCAGTTCAGACAGGCCTGGATCGCCAGAATCAGCTTATCCACCTGGTGGCCAATTTTGGGAACGCCAACCGCTCCGGTATAGGCCAGATCTTTGCGAACCTGCGTCATGTGCACCTGCGTGGCATCGGCAATCTTGGTGGCCGAGATGGAAGTGGTGCCTTCCTTCTGATACTTATAAAGTAGTTCCAGATATCTGGGCAGTCGTTTCAGGGTCAAAATCGGGATAGCGTCCATTGTTACTCCTTGCTCATGGGCTTAATCATTCTTCTGATATCGATATATTTATATCGGCTTTTCTTGTCAAGAGAAATCTACTCTATAATTATCGATATATCTGTTGTGTATTGTCATATAGTTAGTTACGAAGTGATATTTTTTCTGCGCTACAGGGCAGGAGTAATTCAGCCCACTCAGAGCAATGATTTTACTAAAAGTTATAAGGGCTGAAGGATTCATGCAGAATTTATGCACGGCTTGAAGTCCAAACCGCCCATAAGATATTTAATAAGATATATTTAGTTTAGGCGGTTTGAACTCCAATGCCTCAATTGGGTTTTTCTACACATTAGTCCTTTACGTCTATCTAACGAGGGGTAAAAGCAGTGTTAAGGGGAAGGTGTAATGACTCTTGCTCTGTGGAAAACATAAATCCCCCTATTGATACCATATAGCGCAGCTTGCATTCTGCATTCACAAGCGACCACCATGCGATCCCCAGGCAAGTGCATGGTGGTCGCATGGTGATAGCCTGGGCAATGAGTATGAATGTGGGGGTTCTTTGTGTTCATGTC
>JAGOGT010000067.1 GCA_017996595.1 Candidatus Cloacimonadota bacterium | reverse complement strand
CCTTTACCATGAGATGCCCATGCGATGCCCATGCAATTGCCCGGTGATCACATGGGCAGCGCATGGAAATGGAGAATGAAACCTGAAACCTGTAGCCTTAGTTAGTCCACTCCAGATTGATGGTAATGGGGCCTTCATTCACAAGGCTGAGCTGCATATCCGCGCCAAAGACCCCGGTTTGGGGTGGAAAACCCTGGCGCTCGAATTCTTGTATCAGTTCCTCATACAGGGCTTTGGCGATTGCCGGTTCGGCAGCATGGGTAAAATCCGGCCGTCTTCCCCGTGAGCAATTGGCATAGAGGGTAAATTGCGAAATCAGCAGAATGCTGCCCTGGATATCTTGCAGGGAGAGATTCAGCTTGCCCTGGGCATCGGGAAAGATGCGCAGTTCCAGACACTTGCGAGCTGCCAGGGGGAGAAGTGAGGCGTCGTCGCCCTTAGTAAAACCCACCAAGGCGAGCAATCCGGGGCCAATCTCACCCGTGATCGCGCCGTCCACCCGGCACGAAGCGCGGCTGACCCGCTGGAGAGTGATGCGCATTAGTCGATTTTAAAGCCGTGAACTTCGTAGGCTCCGGCATCATCCACCCACACGGAGCCTTCCTTGAAGGGGGGAATCATGATCGCCAGGCGGCCGAATTTGGCTCCCGGACGCAGGAATCCCGCGCTGAGGGTGGCCAGAACCCAGTCTTTGGCAGCCTGGTTCTTGGTTCGGAAGCGATTTAGAATCTTGCCATCCTCGCGGAAAACGATGAGGCGGAGGTAGATATTGGGAGGCGCAGGAGAATCGGTCTTTACAAAGGAACGGAGATAATATCCGCCATAGCGCCGCACGGGAAAAGGATCGGAAAGGATCATCACGGATTTGTTCGAGGCATCGATGCGCAGGGAGGTATTGCCTTCATGGGCATCATGAGGGTCCATAACCACAGGGCTGGAATCGGCTACAGCCGGCTCCAGATGCACCGACCAGTTTTTTAGAACCTCTTCGGCCCGGGTGGAATAGGGATTGAAGCTGGGATTGAACACCAGATTGGGATTGGCTCCAATATCTGCTTCGCTGAAGATAAGGGATGAGCTCACACATGAGCTTAAAAGCAGCAACATTGCTGCCAGCGCCATTAGTCCTGCACTGCACTTTGTCATTTCATAAATCCTCGTTCATTCAGATATTTCAGCACAACTCCCACCGCGAGCGCATTGATCAGCAGATTCGAGCCACCGTAGCTGATAAAAGGCAAAGGTATGCCGGTAGCAGGCACCAAACCGATGTTCATGCCAATATTGATGAAGGTTTGAAACATAAGATAAGCCATTATTCCCGCAGTGGCAACTTTTCTTTCTTTTATCTTCAATTCGCCAACACAATGGATAAGCCGGGAAAATAAGGCGGCGAAAAGCCCCAGAAGCAACAGACTGCCAAGGAAGCCAAATTCCTCGCCAATCACCGAAAAGATGAAATCCGTATGATGCTCCGGAAGGAAATTCATGTTTTTCTGCGTGCCCAGCAGCCAGCCTTTGCCCAGCATGCTGCCGCTGCCAATGGCAATCTTGGCCTGGATGATCTGATATCCTGCGCCCAGGGGATCACGCGTGGGATCGATGAAGGTGAGAATCCGGTTCTGCTGATAGTCCTTCAGTCCCATCCACAGCACCGGGGTGATGAGCGAGATGAATACATTCAGGATGCCGGCCACGGTTACCGCCACCCAGGAAAGATGCGCCCGTAGCAGCAGAAACACCAGAATAATAATCCAGATGGGAATGGCAGGCCACCACACCGAGGCAACAATGCTCACCACGGGAGAAATCATCAGCAGCACGTAGAAAAGCGGCACTTCCGCGGCAATCAGCATGGCCATAAGGCTGGCCCAGAAAACCATCGTGGTGCCAAAATCGGGCTCAATTAAAATCAGCAGCACCGGCAGCAGCACGATCATGAATCCATAGAGGATCTGGCGATATTCGTTCAAATGCTCTTTGGTGATAATGCGCGACACCATCAGGATCGTTAGCAGCTTGGCGCTTTCCGAGGGCTGCAGATTGATGCCCCCAAAGGCAAACCAGCGATGCGAGCCATTCACCGCCGGCGTAAAAAGCACCACGATCAAGGCCAGCATATTTATGATGAACAGCGGTAACACCACAATGTCGAAAATCGGCATCGGGAGTTTGAGTAACAAGATGATCGCGCCCAGGGCTACAAAGCTGAAGATGATCTGCTTCCACCAGTTGCTTTCGGTGCTGATGTAGCTTCCGATCACGGTGGTGGAAGCGCTGAAAATGGCAATGCAGCCCAGCAGCATGAGGCTAACGAGCAAGCCGAGCAAAAGAAAATCGAATTTCTTGCGGTTGATCATGGCGTCTCGCTTGGGCTTGGCGCGTCTGTTGCTTCAGGTTCGGGAGGAATTGCTTCGCCATCCTCCGGTTCCAGAGTCTCAACATCCTCGGCAGTAATGAATTGCGAGGGCATAACTGCCGGCTTTTTGATCTGAGCACGGTTACCCAGATAATAATTGAAGATACGAGCGGTGATGGGAGCTGCCAGGGCGCCGCCACCACCTGCATTTTCCAGAAATACGGTTACGGCGATTTCGGGCTTGTCGGTTTCCAGGAAGCCACTGAACCAGGCGTGAGTGGTTTTGCCCATGGAGTTCTCTGCAGAGCCGGTTTTGCCATATACGGTGCCCCCGGAGATTTTGGCATTGCCACCGGTACCTCCGGGAGCATTTACCACTGCCCACATCCCTTCACGGATGGCAGCAAGCACAGCCGGGCTCATGGGCAAACGGGCTTTTACCATAGGGATCACCTGTTCGCGGGTGAGCCTGCCGCGGCCTACGGTTTGCTTCAGCAAGTGCGGCTGAATCCATAGCCCGCCATTGGCCATAGCTGCGTAAAAAGCATTGATCTGCAAAGGCGTGGTAAGCACTTCTCCCTGACCGATGGCCAGATTTACCTTGTGTCCGATGATACTCACCTTCTTGCCATAAGTTTTGCGATACCACATGGTGTCCGGGAAAAAGCCGCTGCGTTCGTTGGGGAGATCGATGCCGGTTTTTCCGCACACATGGCTGTCGTAAACATATTGTTTGAAGGCATCCAGGCCCAGCTTCATGGACAGATCGTAAAAATATACGTCGCAGGAATATTTCAGAGCGTCGGTAAGGCTGGTGCTGCCATGTCCACGTCCGGACCAGCATTTGAAAAAGCGATTACCGATTTTCATGCCTCCCACGCAGGAAGCCAGACGGGTATAGGGATTCACTACACCGCTGGTGAGCCCCAATCCGGCAGTAACCGGCTTGAAAACAGATCCCGGAGGGTAGGTGCCATGGATGGCACGATCAAGCATGGGCTTATCGGCACGATTCAAGGTTTCCCAGATTTCGGGAGTGATGCGCTGCATAAAGAGATTGGGATCATAATCGGGCTTGCTCATATAGGCCAGGATACCGCCGGTGCGAACATCCGTAACCACCACCGCTCCCCTCATTGAGCTGGGGAAGGTGGAAGATACAAATTCCTGCAGGTCGTTATCGATGGTAAGCACTATGGAAAGGCCATTCAAGGGCTCTACATTGGCATTGGTTTTAAAGAGCTCCAGGCTACGCCCCTGCGAATCCACCTGCATGATCTCACGTCCGTCGCTACCCCGCAGCAGCACTTCGTAAAAGCGTTCCAATCCTGTTTTGCCAATATAGCTGTTCAGGGAGTAATCTTCGGCCTTGTAGAGGTCATATTCCTTTTCATTGATGCGGCCTACGTAGCCAGTGAAGTGATTGGGATAAAGGTATTCGCGGGTGGAGCCGATGCGAAAGGACAGCTCCGGGTAGTAATTCATCTGCTCGGATAGCATCAAGCGGATCTCATAGGGGATATTATCCGCCAGCAGAATCTCTTCGTAGGTTTTAAACCGCTGCTTTAGCACCATATTGCGCAATTCGGCTTCGGGAATTCGGAAATTGCGCTCCAGAAAGAGTGCCAGAGCCTTTACGTTCTTTATTTTGCCGCTGGTGAGATATAAATTGTGTGAAGGGACATTGCGAACGATGGGACGGTACTTGTGGTCATAAATCTCTCCGCGGGTGGCAGTAATGCGCCTGATGCGCACAAAGTTACTTTCCGCGATCTGCTGATAGGTGCGTCCCATCACCACCTGCAGGCGAAATAGCGCTCCGATCAGCAGTAAAAAGAGCACTGCCAGAACAACGCTATACACCAGGATGGAAGGGGATTTAGTCATGTACTACGATCAGGCGGAGTTTGCTGAGGAGTTGCATACTCCAAAAGACCACGAAACTGGTGAAGAGATTGTAGATAAAAGAGATCAGGGTGAGGGTCATCAGTTCGCCTGTAAAGCCATGTGTGAGCCCCAACACCACCAGCTGAATAATTCCGAAGATGACATTGGCCAGGGCAATGGCGAGCATCTTGGCCACCACGCTATCCGCTTCGAACGGCTTGCGGAAGAGATCGATGAGAATGGCCAGCACGCAGAACAGCAGCGCATGCATGCCAAAGGTTGCCGGATTGAGCGTATCAAACATCGCTCCAACTATGAATACCAGAATCAGCACATGCGTACGGGGACGGGTCCACACCAGATAGATCACCCAGGGAATCAGGAGATTGGGGATTACCTGGGCAATGGCAAAAGCCGGCATCGCCAGAACCTGTAGATAGAGGAAGATCATTCCCAGGATAAAGGTCCAGATGATGCTCAGCAGCATTTTAGCCAATCCTCCGCACAATGCAGAAGGGAGTAAGCTCATCGCCCTGGCCCTGGGGATTATCCTTCATGGCTAGTTCGATGAATGCCTTATCCACACCCTTGCTACCTCCGATCATCCAGCTTCCGCCAATGTCGTTGATATCCATCACAGCGAAGCCATAGCCAAACTTATCGGATAGCTCCTGCGCCACTTTTTTGGGGTGCAGCGGACCCTTGATCACCGTTTCATTATAGGGTGGAACGGGAGAAGTGGTAGCAGCATCCACAAGGGCTGCCTGCATTCCGGCCACTCTATAGAAATCGCCTTTACGGCCAATAACCTTACCCAAAGCCCCAATAGCTGCAGCCAGGATAATGCGCAGCCTGCCCGTTTCTTCGATAGCGCATTGCATACTGGTGGGCGCACCAAGCCCGATCCCATAGGGCACTTTGGCTACATAGCGGCTAAGCAACCTGGCCAGGGGGCTCACCTTGATCTGGGATACCGGAATCGCTCTGCCCTGCGTAATCGCCAAAGGGCTTTCACTGATGGTGCAGATATCTCCAGGCTGCATTAAAGGGATGGCATAGCTGCCAATCAACTGGCTGATCTCATCTTCGGCTGTGATGATTTTAGTTTTCACCGGAATACGCTCGAAGCGCTGGCCGTAAACTTCGATAATCGGATCGGTTTTTTTGCTGTGACTCATTTGTTTCCCTGCTTTTTCAAGATAAATACGTGTTCCAGGTTTTCCACCAGGGTGAAGGGTGTGATATCCGCACTGATAAAGAGATTATCCTGCGATTCGCGAATGCGTTTCACCGTTCCCACCGGATAGGACTTGGGATAGAGCCTGGAAAGATTGGAAGTAACGATGGTATCGCCCACGGCGATGTCTGAACCGAGCTTGATAATATTCATGGAGGTGGTGCCGCCGATATTCGATTCCAAAATCCCCTGCACACTGGTGCGGGCATCCATCACCGGCACCTGGAAGCGGGGATTGGAAAAGGGCAAAATCACGGAATGATCCGCATTCACGAGGATGATCTTGCCTACGATTCCTGTAGCTGAGATCACCGGATTACCGATCTTGATAGCCGAGCCCAAGCCTTTATCCACGATAAGATTACGTTCCTGATACTGACCCGAAAAGCCAATCACTTCCGCCATCTCAAATTCCACCTCGCCGGGATCGAATTTGATCGCCAAAGCCTCGGTGTACTGCCGCAATTCATTGATCAGATTCAGATTCTGCAGATTGGCCTGGGTAAGCTTTTCCCGCAGCGAAAAAACTTCCTGCTTCAGCTCACTATTGCTGCGAATCGCCTGCAGGGAGTGAATAATCGGGAAAAACAGCGTATTCCCCAGCCATCCTGCCTTCATGCTTCGTGCTTCGCCACTTCCCAGCAGCATCAGCAGGGACAGCAAGATCAGGATTGCCGGTACCAGGTGTTTTTTTATCAGTCTTCAATCCGTTTGATTAGCACTTGACGATAGCGATCCAAATCGTCCAAAACCTTGCCTGCGCCTTTCACCACACATTCCAAGGGATCGGGAACCACGTGCACCGGCAGATCCACGGTTTTGCGAATCTTTTCGTCCAGACCTTTCAGCAAGGCTCCGCCACCGGTAAGGAAAATACCGCGCTCTGCAATGTCCGCGGAAAGTTCTGGTGCCGTACGTTCAAAAAGCCTCTTGATGGCGTCGATCATGGTGGTAACCGTCTCCGAGATGGCTTCGCGGATCTCTTCCGAGGATATCTTCACGGTAACGGGATAGCCAGAAACGATATCCCTGCCACGCACATCCATCACCAGTTCCTGCTTCAGGGGATAAGCGCTGCCG
>JAGOGT010000066.1:3831-6570 GCA_017996595.1 Candidatus Cloacimonadota bacterium | reverse complement strand
AAACGGTGATCAGAATCATTTGCAAAAACGGTGATCAAATTTGCAAAAACGGTGATCAGGAAGTCCCCCAAAAAAGCCATTTGCAATTTTCAGTGATCAGATTTGCAGATTTCAGTGATCAACTATACCAAAACTTCAATCCACTCAACCACTGACTCCATACTGACTGCTCTGCCCCTCGACTTTTTCCTCCTTGCTTGCCAGCGTTTATCAAGTCATCATCCCCCCTTAATCAAGTCTTAATAATTAACGCTTGATTAAGGGTAGATAAATATGTAATTAAGGTTTTTAAGCAAGAGGGAAAAATAGAGTATGATCGATTCCCCCTCGATTCCACCTCGATTCCACTCACTCGATTCCGCTGAAAAAATGGACTGAAGTAGGGAATAGCCCCAAGAGCCAAAGACAAGATCGAGATTGACAAGATTACATCTTTATTTTTGCCTGTATTCAGAGAGAAAAAACTATGCAAGAAATTTCGAAACCCTGTCGCCTTATCTGCCTGATTTACATGATGATAGCAGCAATCTGGCTGTTTGCTGTTCCGGAGGAGAATCCGCCCAGCGGCAAGTCCGCTAAGGCTGTTCTATCCACGAACGATTACCAATTGATCGATGCCCTGCTTGGCGAAAATCAGCTAAGCCCAGCGGGAGATTCTGGATCCGGCTTTCAGTATCGGGGAAATATGCAAATCCTACTCCGCGGATTATGAGCTGAATTGCGATCTGCAGGAGGGACTGCAGGTAAGATTCGATAAAACCCATTTTTACCAGATAATTACCAATATCCTCCAGAATGCCATGGACGCCTGCGAAACCAGGAGCTACATTGGCATTAAAATGCATCGCGACAAGAGCTTCGTGATCATTTCCATCAAGGACTTGGGCTGCGGAATTCCCAGCGAAGATCTGCCCCGCATCTTTGAGCCCTATTTTTCCCGCAAAAACAAGGGTACCGGCTTGGGACTGGCCTTGGTGAAAAGGCTTTGCGAGGCCAATGATACCATCGTACGCGCCAAAAGCAAGCCTGGAGAAGGCAGCGAATTTACTCTCATCATTCCTGAGGCAAGCTCATGACGATCCTGGTTATCGACGACGAGCGCAATATCTGCCTATCATTGCAGAACATTCTGGGCGACGAAGGCTACGAAGTGCATAGCCGCTATACGGGCAAAGAGGGCTTAAGCGCCGCTGAAGAAATCGATCCGGGCTTGATCATGCTGGACGTGAAGCTTCCTGACGGCAGTGGTTTGGATATTCTGGCCAGGCTGCGAAAAAGCCTTCCCTCCACGCCGGTGATTATGATCAGTGGCAATAGCGGCATCGCCGATGCGGTGAAAGCCATCAAACTGGGTGCCTTTGACTTCCTGGAAAAGCCGCTATCCCTTCCCAAAGTGAAGCTTACCATCGCCAAGGCCTTTGAATTCAGCAGTATGGCCCGCGAATATCAAAGAGTGCGGGAAGAGCTGGAACATGAATGGCACATGGTAGGTAAGAGCCTGGCTATCAAGCAGCTAAATGAGATTATCGACCGCATTGCCCCCAGTAACGCCAAAGTGCTTATTCAAGGCGAAAGCGGCACGGGCAAAGAGCTGGTGGCACGCCTGATTCATGCAAGGTCCAATCGCCTGCGCAAACCCTTCATCAAGTTCAATTCTGCCGCGATACCCCGCGAACTGGTGGAAAGCGAGCTTTTTGGCTATGAACGGGGAGCCTTTACGGGAGCCAATAACCGCAAGAAAGGCAAGCTGGAAGAGGCGGATGGAGGCACGATCTTTCTGGATGAAATTGGCGATATGGATGTAGCCGCACAGGCAAAAATCCTCCGCGTGATTCAGGAAGGGGAATTCGAACGCGTGGGAGGCAACCAAACCCAGGTGATCGATGTCCGCGTGATCGCAGCGTCCAATAAAGACCTGAGAGCCATGGTGAGTGGAGGCAGCTTTCGCGAAGACCTTTTTTACCGTCTGAATGTAGTGCCGGTAGTTACTCCAGCGCTGCGGGAACGCAAAGACGATATCCCGCTGCTGGTGAATCACTTCTCTCTGATTATGGCCAGCGAACTGAATACCCGCACCAAGGAATTCAGCCCCAAAGCCATGGATTTCCTCAGCCGCTACGATTATCCGGGAAATGTGCGGGAACTGCGTAACATCATTGAGCGCATCTATTTGCTATGCGATAAACAAGTGCTGGAGCCTTTTGACCTGGATGGCATGCTGCCCACGGCTATGGGCAATATCGAATCTTCCTCATTCTGGACAGAGACGGCATCCTACGCAGCCAGGAAAAAGGAATTTGAACACCGCTATCTCAGCACTCAGCTGCAGCGTTTTGAGGGCAACGTGAGCCGCACTGCGGAAGCCTTGGGCCTGCAGCAGAGCAATCTCTCCCGTAAGCTGCAGGAATTGGGAATCAAGGGCTAAGAACTGCTGATTGGAGTTCGAATCGCCTTTCCCAAGTTTGAGTCTAACTGCTGTCTTTAGGGCGATCCGGACTTCAAGCAGCATCTTCAAAACTATGCCCATCATAAGTTTGTCTGAAGTCCATGGCGCTATCAGAACACCGTATCAGAATTACTTTTTGCAGCGCCATGAACTCCAGTCAAACGTTATCACCCCGGCAACAGCTTTTCCATGCGATGACCATGCGATGACCATGCAATTGCCTGGGCGTCGCATGGTCATCGCACGATAAGCAAAAGGGGGATAATAAGATAACTATACTTATTGGCCGTACT
>JAGOGT010000066.1:0-3731 GCA_017996595.1 Candidatus Cloacimonadota bacterium | reverse complement strand
ATCACCCCGGCAACAGCTTTTCCATGCGATGACCATGCGATGACCATGCAATTGCCTGGGCGTCGCATGGTCATCGCACGATAAGCAAAAGGGGGATAATAAGATAACTATACTTATTGGCCGTACTGCAGTTTAATTTGGCGGATGGCGGAATCCAGGATCAGATCACCCGTTTCCACCACATCCAAAGGCTCGAATCCCAGATATTTTTCCCACTGCCCCACCAGGTAATCATGGCTTACCACGCGGTAGAGCTTGCTGCGTTCAATTTCCTGGCCGTGGATGGTGAAAACACGCTTATCGTGTCCGTGCCCACCGGGACAGGGCTGCATCTTCCAGCCCATATCGCTGCCTTGCACAATGTCATAGGGCTTTTCCGCGGCAATTTGTTTATTATATTCCACCATGGTAAGCAGGTCGCTTCCAAAGCATGAAAAGAGCACTACGTTATTATTAAAGGGCATCAGTTCGTGCATATCACGCAGGGTAACCGGTCCCGCGGGGATGGTTTTGCGTAAACCGCCGCAATTAATCAACGCCAAATCGGGCTGATATTGCTCCCGGTAATCCGCATAGAGGGCATTGGCAGCCCAAAGTGAGAGCTCTGTTTCCGCAAACTTATTGGGAGTCCAGGTTTTGGGGATATTGGCAATCACCTTGCCCATTTCCACTTCCAGGCTATCCGCAATCACACTGATAAATTTGCTGAGCTTTGTTTCCGGCAGCAGTTCCGGCTGGATCAGGGGAATCAGGGTCTGTTTGTAGGAAGTGATGCGGTCATTCTCCACTTCCAGATCGAGCAAGCCCAGAAGCTGCAGATGGCTTCCCGCAGAGGTAATGTAGATGCCATTGGCCTGCACCGGTTCGGAGATGGCATCGTGTGAATGCCCACCAATGATGAGATCAATGCGGTCATCCAGATCAAAGGCCAGGGCATGATCTGCCTCAAAGCCGATATGGGTGAGCAAAATAATCAGGTCAGTTTGGGCATCAAGCTCTTCCAGATAACGGTTGATGGCTTCTGAGTATGATTCCACGGTGATTTCTGCAACGTTCTCTTTCTTCACTTTTTCAGATAAATCCAGCATGGTAAGCCCCAAAATGCCGATCTTCAGGGAATCACGCTTGATGATATGATAGGGACTTCTGAGCGTAGTGCCGAAACTTGTCCGCAGATTGGTGCTTACAAAGGGATAGAGAGCCAGTTCGGTGAGGTTGATGGCGTTTTCCTGGCCCATGTCAAATTCGTGATTGCCAAAAGTGGTGGCATCCAGCGGCAGATGGTTAAAAGCCTTGATCACCGCTCCGCCAATGGCTCCTTTGTACTTAAGCGAGGCGAAAACGCTGCCGGTTTGCTGATCTCCAGCGTCCACGTAGATGCTGCGGGGTGCTTTGCTGCGTTCCTTTTGCAGGTGATATTCCAGATTGGCATAGCCGCCGATATAGCTGGTGCTGTCTCCACTGCCCACCTTTTGTGGCAGGTAAGCGCCGTGGGTGTCATTGGTATGAAAGATGCGTAGCGATACGGCGCTAAGTGATAGTGCCACGCTTATCAGAACTAAGAACCCAAGAATACGCTTCATGCAATGCTCCCTTGTTGCTGGGCTTCCAGCAGCTTTTCCACTCTATCCAGATCGGCAGGGGTGTCGATGCCCACGCCTTGATATTCCGTAATCACCATGCGGATGGGAATATCATGCTCCAAGGCCCGCAGCTGCTCCAGCTTTTCAATCTGCTCCAGGGTGCCCTGCGGCAGGCTTACAAATTCCTCCAGCACGTCCGGACGGTAGGCATAAACTCCGATGTGCCGGTAATAGGTATGCTCTTTGTCATCCCTATTATAGGGTACACAACTGCGGGAAAAATAGATGGCATCGCCCTGGCTATTGGTAACCACTTTCACGATATTGGGGTCTGAAAGCATCTCCGGATCGGTAATGGGCGTCATGAGGCTGGCCATATCCACAAAGGGATCATTAAAAGCTTGCAGCAGATCCGCCAAAGGCTGCCTTTCGATGAGGGGTTCGTCGCCCTGAACATTTACGATTACATCTGTTTCGGGATAATGCTTCAGCACTTCGGCAATTCTATCGCTGCCGGACTGGTGCTTGTCTGAGGTCATCATTGCCTTGCCATGGAAGGCCTTAACGGCATCCATGATGGCCTGATGATCAGTGGCAATGATCACATCGGTAAACAAGGCGCTGGCCACAACCCGCTCATAAACATGCTGGATAATAGGTTTACCGGCCAGATTGGCCAGAGCTTTCACGGGAAAACGCGTGGACGCATAGCGTGCCGGAATTACGGCAAGAGCTTTCATAGGGTCTCCTTATGGCGGTTTTTGCGCAGCCAGATCATCAGTGCAGAGCTGTCGCTGTAGTTTATTCCCGGGATGCGCATGGCCTGTCCGATGCTGCGAGGTCTTATCCTGGCCAGCTTTTCCCTGGCTTCCCAGGCAATGCTGGGGATTTTGTGATAGTCCAGATCCTCTGGCAACAGCATTTCCTCGGCACTCTTAAAGCGGTTCAGCTCCTCTTCCTGCCGGATCAGATAGCCTTCGTACTTGGTTTCCAGCTCGACGCGATTGATGATATCGGGCGTTAAATCTGCAGCCATGGCATATCCGTAAGCCGCCAGGTCTGTAAAGTGCAGCTCCGGTCTTTTGAGCAACTGCGCAAAGCGGATGGATTCTTTGATATCCCCCTGGGCTTTGCAACTTTGGCTCTTAAGCTTTTCCAGCTCACGGTTCTTGATCTCCAGCATGGCTTTAAAACGTTCCCAACGCGTTCCTGAAACCAGTCCCAGTTCATGTGCCAGGGGCATCAAGCGTTCATCGGCATTATCCTGACGCAGCAGCAGGCGATATTCTGCCCGCGAAGTGAACATCCGGTAGGGCTCATTGGTGCCACGGGTAACCAGATCGTCTATCAAAACTCCCAGGTAACCTTGACTGCGGCTGAGGATGACAGGGTCTTTGCCTTCCAGCATCAGGCTGGCATTGAGCCCTGCCATCAGGCCTTGTCCGGCGGCTTCTTCATAGCCGGAGGTGCCATTTATCTGACCTGCAAGGTATAAGCCTGGAATCTTTTTGCATTGCAATGATGCATCTATTTCCGAGGGATCAACGTAATCATATTCTATGGCATAGGCATAGCGCAGGATGGCTGCCTGTTCCAGGCCCGGAATGCTGTGCACGATGAGGTCTTGAATCTGGGGGGGAAGGCTGGTGGAAATGCCATTTACATAGCCCTCATGGGTGTTTATCCCCTCCGGTTCGATGAAAACCTGATGGCTGTCCCGCTGCGGAAACTTCACGATCTTATCCTCGATGGAGGGGCAATAGCGGGGGCCAATGCCTTTGATAATGCCTGAATACAGGGCAGATAAACCTATGTTTTGCTGTATAATAGCCGAAGTTTCCGGCGTGGTGCGGGTAAGATAGCACTCCACCTGATTCTTCAAAACTATATCCCGATAGTAAGAAAAGCCTTGGGGATCATCATCTCCCGGCTGCGCTTCCAGGCACGAATAATCCAGAGAGCGCATATCCACCCTGGGGGGAGTGCCGGTTTTGAAGCGCTTTACGGATAAGCCAAGCTCTGCCAGATAGGGGGAAAGCTCATCTGCAGAGGGTTCACCGCTACGTCCTCCGGGATAGCTAATCCTGCCTACATGGATGGTACCTTTCAGGAAGGTACCCGTTGCCAGCACCACGGCAGGGGCAAAGT
>JAGOGT010000065.1 GCA_017996595.1 Candidatus Cloacimonadota bacterium | reverse complement strand
GAGATGGGCAACACTAAAAAGCTGAAGAAATTGCTCACCAAGAATATCCACATCAATTACAAGCACATCCGCGAGGAAGAATTCTATCATAATGTGCAAAGTCTCATCGCTCTGGCGGAACATGATTACGAAACGGCTTTGGCGGAACTGAAGCTGGCTATCCGCCATGCCGGCGAGATAAACAACAACTATGCCATTGCCGTTTTCTACGTGATGGAGATTAATTGTTACTATGGCATGGGAGAGCTGGAACGCGCTGCAGAGCTAATCGATGTGGCGATTCCGATTATCAAAGAAAACCGCTATCGTTACTGGCAGTGCAGCCTGGAGCTGATTAGCCTGAAGCTTGATCTTCAAAAACCGGAAATCCCCCTGCGGGATATTCTCCGGCGTGCCCGAAATTACCAAAAGGCCTGGGCCGGAGATGAGTATTACCAATTGCAGATAAAGCTGATGCAGATTATCATTCAGGTGCTGCTGGCGATGGCTCAGGATACTCAGGCTGCATCTGAATTTGCTGGCTACAAAAAGCTGATCGAAGCAAGCTGCGAAGGGATCAGCGAAGATGATCGCCAGAATTTTTATCAGCTTTGCCAGGTTAATAAAAAGGATCTAAAAGCATTCGAGGTGGTTACCGTCATCCCTCGTAACAAGGAGATACGCCGCAGCCTGAACGAACTGATTTACAATCTCGCCAACGTGAATAATCCCGATAAGCTGCTCTTCCTTATCCAGAAGGGGCTAACCGAGATGCTAGCTCCCAGGCAATACCGCATCATGGTATTTGAACCGAAGATCATGAATTTCAGTTGTTTGCAGAGTTACAATGCCGATGGCGATGGCTATCTGAGCGCAGAGTTGCAGCCTTTCATCGACCGGGCCTTTAAAAACAACACTCCCGTAGCTGCCCCGGGGGGAACCCGTCATCTTATCATAATCCCCTTGGTGCGGGCTTCGCAGCGCTTGGGCTATGTGCTGATGTATGACGATGGCGAGCTGCCCTTCACCAGGCAAGAATTGGCCCTCATGAAGGCGATCAAAGATCACCTGGCGGCGCTGATTATCCGCATGCAGGATTATCGGGAGATAACCCTCCGAACCGCGAAGATGAATCAGCTGATGGATATCACTCACAATCTCATGAAGTGTGTGCAGATCGCAGCGCTGGAATCGGAACTGGTTAGCGCGTGCATAGATTTCACCAATAGCACTCGCGGCTTCCTGATCAGATTAGATGAAGGCGGAAGCAATATCTATAAAGTGCAGTTGAACCGAGAGAAGCAGATTCTACCCAATGTGGCAGGGGTTAGCAAAACCGCATTAGCGCTTTGCCAGAAAAATCAAAGCATGATTTCCTCCCTTAATGCCACGCTTGACAATCGCTTCAAAAGTGCCATCAGTGTGCAGGATTACAGCCTGCATACCGTATTCTGTGCTCCTATAACCGTGGATAATGAGATTTTCGGCTATGTGTATCTGGATAATCTGGGTGATCACGGCCGTGAGATGTATCTTAATCCCGAGCTTATTCTATTGCTGATGCAGCAGATCAGTACCAGTCTTACCAATGCTGGGCTCTATGAAAGCCTGCTGAAAAAGAATAGCGAATTGAACGCCTTTGAGATGCTGAAAGATGAGTTTATGGCCATTGTGGCCCACGAATTGAACACTCCGCTCACCACCCTGCAGGGACATGTAAGCCGCTTGAAACGTAATATCTATGCCGACGCTGAAGAAAAAACCGAACTCGTAGCCAAAATTGAAGCTTCGGTGAAAAAACTGATCCTAACCACCACCGATATCACTACCATGAATAGCTATAACCTGAAGGAAAGCCTTCCCCTGGCCCCTGTATCTATCTCTGAAATCCTCGAACTGATCACCCAGGAAGTGCAAATCCTCTCACGCAAACGCAAAATGATCATCAAGCTGGAAATTGAACCCGATCTGCCACCTTTGATGGCAAATTGGGAAGCCCTGCATCTGATGATCTACAATCCGGTGCTCAATGCCATCCGTTTTACCAATGACTTTGGCAGCATCGCCATCGGCGCACGCAAATCCGCCTTTCTTCCCGAGAAGATCAAAGGCAAGGAAAGCATGGTTATCTACGTTCAGGATAATGGCATCGGCATCCCTGCCTATCAATTGAAAAACGTATTCCGGAAGTTCTTTGAGCTGAATGAAATCTACGCCCACAAGAGTGGCACCATCGAATATCGCAGCAGCGGCCTGGGCTTGGGACTGGCCACATCCCAAAGAATTGCCACTTTGCATGGCGGGAAAATCTGGATTAAAAGCAAAGAAAAAGAAGGCACCACAGTGTTCATTGCCATCCCCTTGAAAAGCTAAATAATGGAAGCAGTATGACAAAGAGATCAATCCTCATTATCATCATTCTCTCGGTTGTCTTTGGGCTAAAGGCTCAGGGTGTCATTGCTTCCGGGAGTATTCGCGGGGCCAGTAATCAGGAAACCTATGATTACCGTTATATTGCTGAGCTTTATGCTGCGGGGGAGAGCGCTAATCTGGCGGATGAGATAAAGTATTTCATCGCGCAATATCCCGAATCTGTTTTCCTGCCTTATCTACGCTATATAGAAGCAAATCTGGCCATGGAACAGGGGCTTTATCCGGAGGCCATCGCAATGTATTCAGAATTGCTGGATAAGCCCTTGAGCCAGGATGTGATGGGGGTATTGATTCTCAATTATGCCTTCTGCTTGTTCCAGACCCGGGAAGAGGCCAAAGCGCTTAACCAGCTGCAAAGAATTGATAATGAATTTACAGAGCCTTCTGTAGTGGCGGAAGCAAATAAACTTCGCGCTAGAATCCACCATGAGCTGGGTCAATTCTATTCTGCAGAAAAATATTACCGGCTTGCCTGGAATGCTACCCCGGATGATCCCGAACTCAGGTATCAGTTGTTCTCTACCCGGCTGAAACTAAACATGGATTCCGAAGCTCTGCAGATGATCGATGCTCAGGCGCTAAGCTCTGAATACGCTTTGCTGTATGCCAGCTCCTGGCTGCAATTTTTGCTGAATAATGATCGCTATCAAGATTTCGATGAATTTGCTGTGGAAAGAGTCTCTCCGGAGCTTGCCAGTGCACCCAGGATTCAGGAGCTAAAAATCAAGCGCGCCTTTGCCACCGGAGATTATGATCAGATTGAAAAGCTTGTGGAGAATATAGCTGAGCCCAGCGATGCCATTCATTATTACCGGGGCTTGCTTTTGGTTCAGCAGGGAAATCCGGCGGCTGCGGATTCGATATTCCATCTTCTGGTGAAGCAGGGAACTGGAGAAATTGCCATTGCGGCATAT
This sequence comes from Candidatus Cloacimonadota bacterium, assembly GCA_017996595.1. GTDB lineage: Bacteria > Cloacimonadota > Cloacimonadia > Cloacimonadales > Cloacimonadaceae > Cloacimonas. The sequence continues at coordinate 3,270 of JAGOGT010000065.1, read as the reverse complement.
CTGGAAAGGCTTAAGATACTTTTTGGGGAAGATCAAGACGCAGCTATCGAACAGCTGGACGCCTACCTTAATGATAATCCCCCCGATTTGCTATTGGCTGAAGCCTATTACACCCTGGGACACTTTCTCTATAGCCGGCAGGATTATCAGCAAGCTCTGCGGCAGCTTGGCCAGGCTCGTCAGTTTACCCAGTATCCCGATTTAAGTGCCAAAATCGATATCCTGATTGCCGAATCATGGTTTCAGCTGGAGGCTTGGGATATGGCTCTGGAATCATATAATCGCTATCTAAATCTCTTTCCCGAAGGCGCTTCCGCCAGCACAGCCCTGTTTCGGATAGGATATCTGCAATTTCAAAACAAGAATTATCATGAATCCCGCCAGGCCTTGCAGCGAGTTCTCTTTCAGCACTCCGCTTCGCACTATGCCAATGATGCCCTGTATTATCTGGGGGAGATTGAGTTTTATCTGGCAAATTATAATAAAGCCCTTGATTACTATCACGACCTGTTGGAGCGCAAACCACACCTGGATGCTGTGATGATACGCATTGCCCAGAGCAGCTACTACCTGGGAAACTACAGCCCTGCTGCCGAGTATGCCAAAGATCTCAGCCCTTCCTATGATGCTTATATCCTTAAAGGGGTGATCTATCTGGCGCTGAAAGATTACAGCCAGGCTCTGGAACTTTTCAAGGAAGCGGAGAAGATCGCCGAAGAGCCTTTGCTGAAGCGTGAAGCAAGAAGCTATATGGCCCTTAATCTATTTCAGATGAAGCAATATCAGGAAGCCTCCTCGCTCTATAGGGAGCTTTCGGACAACGCGGAAAATCCCGATACTTACTTCTTCCTTTCAGCTAAATCTGCCTACGCCGCCAAAGACTATCATCAGGCTTTGGAGCTCTATGATTCCTTCATCGACCAATATCCCGATTCTCAATTTTATTATCTGGCCCTGGCAGATATTGCCAATGCATATTATAATCTGGGTAATTACGAGCAGGCGGTGGAAGATTATCTGAATCTCCTGGTGCAATTCCGTAATAAGCGTGAATTCACGGAGGAGGAAACTGCCATCGTGCGCTCCGCGCTGGTAGGAATAGAGCTGGGGATGAGGAAAGTGGATAATCAGGATTATATTAACAGACTGCTGATGATGCCCGAAACCTTTATGAGCCAGTTCATCAGTTTCGAACTGAATCTCATGATCCTGAAGCTCTATTACGATGCGGAAGAATGGACAGAACTGCTGGATGCAGCGGAAGAACTGCGTGCAAAATACCCGCAAAGCAAGCCTCAGGATTTGCAGATGATGATGATCTCCGCCCTCATCAATCTAAAGCAATTCAGCCGGGCCGACAGCTTGCTAAGCGATGCTTACAGCGTTACCTCCTCGAGTGAGGTGCTGATCAAATGGGCTGAACTGCAGCAACTTACTGGTGAATATGCCGCGGCTATCGAAAAATACCGCGAAGCCTATCGTCAAGACAAGCTACCCCAAACCTGGCTTGCCATGCTAAGCTGTTCTCAAGCCGGGGGCTATATATTGTTTGAGGATTTATGGGCACTGGGAAGCACTTCAGAACACGAAATGGGTGAAGCCATGCTCATCCGGCTGGAATATCTCTATCAGCAGCAACGCTTTGATGATGCAGGCACTCTGGCAGACGCGATTATCGCTGCCAATTTACCTGCTCATGATCATGCCATGGCCTTTCTTGCCAAGGGTTTAATTGCTTTTTCCCGCGAAGATTATCCCACTGGTATCGCCCTCTTGAAAAGGGTAATCGTGCTGTTCCCAGAATATCCCGAAGCTACCCACCCGGCCGCCTTTCATGTAGTGCGTGCTTATCTGAATCTGGGAGCTAAAACAGAGGCCGAAACCCTCCTAACCATATATAAAGATTTGCTTACCCCGGATGAAATGCTGGAATTGGATAAACTTATGGGAGTTGCCGAGTGAGCAGATATCTCCTGGCGCTCTGGTTCCTATTTTTTATCCCCTTGCTTCTGGATGGCCAAACTCAAACCTTGCCGGATATCAGCATTAGCGGCGAAAGTGCTGTGAAGCCCCATCTTAAAAAGCGCAGCCTCCCCTTTCCCGAAACGAAGACTAACCCTGATTCATTAAGCGGTCTATTACCCCGGAGCTTGGATCTGCCATTGCCAGATACCAGGCCTGTCCCAATAAACCATCATGGTTTCCTGAAAGCAGAAGTGAATTCAGATCTGGGTTTCAGTACCTATCTTTCATTTTATCCACGCCTTGCGCTATTGCGTAGAATTTCACATCAATTTGACTACCAGGTGCCTCAGTTTCACACCATCACCGATACCCGCTATCTAAAGCATAGTTTCGCGGCTGGAATGGCCATCTCTGATTCTGTTTCCCTGGTTGCAAAAGCAGATTACCAGGATAGCGACAGATATAACTATGCAGCTAAGCTTTGGGAATTCAGCCTGGATAGCCATGTTCCTCTGCTCCCCTTGGGAAATCTCCGCTTCCGGGAGCTTACCCTTCAAGCCGCTTATAGCGATCTGCAACAGCAGCTTTTGACTAACGAAAGTGAGACTGCGGATCTGAACTTCATGCTTTCTTCAAAGGCACAATATCGCTGGCTGGATATTAAAAGCAAGTACCAGTATAGCTATGGCGTGGGAGGGGTATACATCGCCCCTGCTCTTAAATGGGAACCCTTGGGAATAAAGGAACTGCGGGCCGCGTTTATCGCGGATTCCGATCAGCTCATCCCCAGCCTGGAATTCCACAGCCGCACTGCCCTTAGCGACGGGCTTAGTTTTATTATCGCCAATGATCCCGCCCTTGGGGCCAGCACCCGTTTTGATCAGCTAAACAGGCATCCCTGGCTGCAATTGGATAAGCATCTCCAGCTTAGCAAAATTCCTCTTGATCTCACAGCCTCTTTGGAGCTGCTAAAGGCCGGAAGCAATATTCATAGCTCCAGCAGATTCATCTTGTCCAATCATCTTACTTACTCCCTGGATGCCAGCATATTGAAATCCAGCTCCGTATTTGGCGTGGCGGCAATAGACTACGCCGATATCATACACAATTCCACCAGCTTCAGCCTTCTTATCCGCAAGCGCAATCTTGTTTGGCGTCATGCCGCAAATGTGGATTTGGCTTATATTGCTGAGCATGATTACGATAGAGCTCCCTATACCCCCATGTTTATTGTGGATACTTATCTTGGCTACACCTTCCGGCGCTTGCAAGTGGAGGCGGCATTCATCCAGCATTATAATACCC
>JAGOGT010000064.1 GCA_017996595.1 Candidatus Cloacimonadota bacterium | reverse complement strand
TCCATTCTGGTGAAGCAGGTGCAAGCCGCAGGAAAGAAAGTGCTGTCCGCAGCCGCTTTTCTGAATGGCGCACGCCTGTCTCCAGGCGAAAAAACCGGGAAGGGACAACAATGAAAGAACTATATCTATCCGTTATAAAATTCCCCATGCTGGTAAGCCTGTCGCTGATCATTCTGGCCGCTGCCTATTTTGGCATGGCTCTGGTAAATTATCACGGCCTGGGTTTATCCGCTTTGGAAACAATCATCTACACCCTGCTCTTTATCATCCTCGTGGTGCTGGTGAGCAGCTGGCTGCTAATCCTGATGAGCACTCACTCACGGGTAAAATCTAAGTATCTCAGGCAATACTGCTCCTGGATGCTTACGAATGTATATTTTTACTTCGCCAAGTGGCTGGGTAAGATCACCTTGCACAAGAATGTGGCCATTCAGGAATCCTTCCTTAATTTCAATAACGAGATTGTGCTCAGCAGCTTTAATAATATCCACAGCAGCAATATCATGCTGCTGCTGCCGCATTGTCTGCAAGGGGCAGATTGCAAGATCAGAATTACCAACGACATCATCGAATGTGCCCAATGCGGTGCCTGCGATATCAGCAACCTGAAAGAGATCACCCAGCGCTATAAGCTCCATTCCGCAGTGGCTACCGGCGGTTCTTTGGCCCGCAAGCTCATCAAGGAAAATAATCCCGAAGTGGTGATCGCCGTGGCCTGCCATCGTGATCTTACCGATGGCGTCCGCGACGGCTGGCGTTATCCCATTTATGCCGTGCTGAACGAGCGTCCCAATGGTCCCTGCCATGAAACCAGGGTGAATACGAAGATCATCGAATTCGCCATCAAAAAATTCGCCTGAAAAGAGAGTTAATTACCTTGAAAAGAATAGGTTGTTTCACCATCATCGTGATTTTGCTGCTGAATGCGGCCATTTCTATGTTTCTGATCAATCGCCACGATAACCGTAATGCCAATCCTACCAGTATATTCAGCAACAAACCTGCCACCGCTTCCAAGAATGACGCCATCACCCGTGAAAACGCTATCACCGATGCGGTAAGCCTGGTGGAACCCGCAGTGGTGAGCATCAATGTGATCAAAACGGAAGTAGTGCGCGCCAATCCCTTTGGCTTCGGTTTCTTTGATTTCTTTGGTTCCATGCCCATGCAGCGCCAGGTGCAATCCATCGGCAGCGGCGTGATTTACGATCCTGAAGGCTACATCATCACCAATGCCCATGTAGTGCAAGGTGCCACGCAAATTAAAGTGGTGCTGCCCGATAAGCGTGAATTCGATGCCGGCATCATCGGTATGGATAGCATTCACGACATTGCCAAACTGAAAATCAGCGGCAACAAGCTTCCTCACGCCGCATTAGGTAATTCGGACGATCTCATCATCGGCGAATGGTCCATCGCTCTGGGCAATCCCTACGGCTTTTTGATGAATGATTCCAAGCCCAGCGTCTCCGTTGGCGTTATCTCTGCTTTAAACCGCTCTTTTTCACCCCGCGAGGATAAGCATATCTACAAGGGCATGATCCAGACCGACGCCGCCGTAAATCCCGGCAATAGCGGTGGTCCGCTGGTAAATATCAATGGCGAGGTAATCGGCATCAATACCTTCATCTTCTCCGAAAATGGCGGCAACATCGGCATCGGCTTCGCCATCCCCGTAAATACCGTTAAAAGCATCCTCAGCCAGCTATGAAGAAGCTGCTATTCATTATCTTGCTTACTTGTAGCTTGTTTACTTGTAGCTTGTTATGCGCGCAGCCTTCGCCCTGGAATGCCCTGGGCGATACCCTCACCGTTATTCAGCGTCCCATCCTGAATATTCCCGCCATTCATATCCCGGGTGAGATTATGCCCATCACATGCCTGGCCACGCAAAGCACTACCGGCTGGACTGCCTTTCTGCTCCATGGTTCCAAGCGTATCGCCCTTCCCCTGCAATCTGCCACCTGGCACAGCAATCCCGATCGCTGGGAACTATCCGTCAGCATCCCCAATCTCCCCGTTTTTGAGCTCTATGATCTGGAAGTGAATGCCTCGGGCGGTATCCACGATATCACCCAAAATGCCGTGAAAGTGCTTCCCAGCCGCAAAGAGAGCTATTATTTCGTCCATCTCACCGATCTGCATTTGCCCAATCGGCTGTTTTACCCCAATCAGGGCTACGATATTGATAGCACCTCTGTGCTCGATTTCCGCGCCGTGATCGACGATATAAACCTCATCAATCCCGAATTTGTGCTCATCACCGGCGATCTGATAAACGAAGGAGAGCTGGAAAACTTCGAGGGACAATACTGGTTCGGCTGGGCGCAACGCCTCATCGGCCTCATCGAAGCCCCGGTATTCGTAACCATCGGCAATCACGACGTGGGCGGCTGGAATTCCACCCCTCCCCCGCAGGGTTCTTCACGCCGCAATTGGTGGCGCTATTTCGGCTGGAACTGGCTCTATAATACCGATCCCAATTGGAATCCCCACACCCAGGATTATTACTTCACCTATGGCAATATGCTCTATATCGGCCTGGAAGCCTATGATAATTACGATAACTGGCTTTCCTATATCTACGGCGCGGAAAGCTTCACCGCGCAGCAAATGGCATGGCTGAGCGCCACCGTGAACCAATTCCCCAATCATGCCAAAGTCCTGTTTCACCATTACGACTTCAATGAACAGCTCTCTCTTAATTCCCTGGGTATCGATATGGCCTTATGGGGGCATATTCACCGCAATAGCGGCAGCATCTACACTCAGCCCTATAATCTCGCCACCCGCAGCGTTTGCGACGAAAACCGCAGCTATCGCGTTATCCGCGTTAATGGCGAGCAGCTTACGCCTACCAACACCATCTATGCAGGCAGCAGCGGCACCGGCATCTATAACTATTGGATTCCCTCCAATACCGGCGTGGCCGATAGCGTGCTGGCCATCGTTACCAATAATCAGCCCCTGGCCTTCGAGAACACTCTCTTAAAATTCGTGATGCCCCACAATAACACTGGCTATAACGTTACGAACGGCATTCTGGAACAAGTGGATCGCAGCGGCGAGAAAAACGTCTGCTACGTGCGTGCCAACGTTCTGGCCAATAGCAGCCTCTATGTATCCGTAGCGGCAAATGGGGTGAGCACTGAAGATCCCTCCCTTACTCCTTCCCTACTCCAAATTTCGGCAATTTATCCCAATCCCATGCGTTACCGCGCTTCCCTGGAACTAACTAGCGATAAAAGCCGCAGCGTAACCGTGGAACTCTATAACCACAAAGGCCAGAAGGTGCAGGAACTGCAGGCCCGGCTTAATCCCGGAAAAACCAATCTCAGCTTTGTTCCCGCTCCTGAGCTTGGCAGCGGCATCTATTTCCTGAAACTGCAGCAGCATCCCGGAAAACCCCTGAAAGTGGTGATCGTAAAATGAGCCGGCCAAGCAGGAATGGAGTTCAAAAGGCTGTGGTAGCTAATCTCTTGACTGTGAATTTCAAAAAGCCTTTTGGACTTCATGGCTGCGCATTAATCTAAATCAAGGATTCAATATGAACGACCTCAAACCCCTCATCGGACGCCTCTATCATCTGCCCTACATAGCCAAACACATTAGCTATTACCTGAAGCTGAATTCCCACATTCTGCGCCGCGGTGTGCCCCTGAAAGAGCTGCTGGTGCTGAAGTACCCTTTGCAGATGAAGGATGCAGCTCAGCCTCCGGTTTTATCCATAGATATCACCGATGCCTGCGATCTGCAGTGTGTATATTGCAATAATCCCCTTTTTCCCCATCCGCGCACCATGATGAGCGACGATACTTTCGCCTCGCTATTGGCAAATCTGGATCGCAATCCCATCAATCGCATCCGGATCGGAGGCGGTGAACCCACTCTGCATCCTAAAATGGCAGAGATGATGAAGCAGCTTTCCACGCGCTGCAAATACCTTTCCATGGTTACCAACGGCCAGTGGAAAGATCACGCCATGGAGCGCAAGCTGCTCTCCTGCGGCTTGAATCTCATCGAAATCTCTGTGGACGCAGGCGGAGCCAAAATCTACGAGGCTTCCCGCAAAAACGCCAGCTATAAACTCCTTATAGAAAATCTCCGCAGCCTGCGTAAGCTACGCGATCAAATGAGAAGTAAAACAATCATCAAGATGCGCCTCATGCTGCGTCCCTCCACGCGTCATCTGGAAAAGCAGGAAACAAAATTCTGGGAGCATTATGCCGATACCGTGCTGCCCCAATGGCTGCTGAAACATCCCGAAAGCACCTATAATCAGGATGTCTTTTTGCAGGAATCCATTGCGGAGCATCACTACCCCGAATGCGTGATTATTTTCAAAGACCTGCAAATCCGTCCCAATGGCAAAATCCCCCTCTGCACTGCCAAGGGCTGCGCCATCGATCCCCAAGACCGCATTTTTATCGGCGACGTGGCTACCGATAACCTCGTGGATGTATGGAACTCCCCCATGCTAAAAGAGATAAGGGATGCGCATCGCCACCGTAAAACCGATAAACTGGGTATCTGCCTGAACTGCCACTATGGGTAATAGTGGCGCTTTCCAAAGCGCCATTTTGGTTAATGGTTAATGAGTTAATAGGTTAATGGCTGAATTACTCCTGCTTTGATTAAAACTACAATCCATTAATACCTTCCATTTATTGATGTAAACTTCATCCAATCTTCATCCTTATAACCTCCAATGAAATCCATGGGTGGCTATGAAGGGGAGCACGAAGAATCACTTTCCTGAATGTATGGAGAGTGTGCGTACTACTACCACTAACCCCAAAAAAAACAAGCCCCTCGCAATGGAGGGGCTTGTTTAGGCATTTATCGTTGTATTTTCGGGTTTTTAGTACATTCCGCCCATACCGGGATTGGGCATTGGCGCAGGCATTTCGGGCTCTTTGATATCGGTAACGATACATTCTGTGGTCAGCAGTAAGCTGGCGATGGAAGCAGCGTTTTGCACGGCACTGCGTACTACCTTGGCAGGATCGATGATGCCGGACTTGAAGAGATCTTCAAACTGTCCATTGGCAGCATTGTATCCCATGTGGATGTCTTTGTAGCCTTTCAGTTTTTCCACGATCACAGCACCTTCTTCGCCGGCATTGGCAGCGATTTGGTAGGCGGGTCTTTCCAGGGCTTTGGCCAGGATTTCCACAGCCATCTTTTCTTCGTAGCTGAGACCTTTCATGGCTTTCAGAGCTTTGGCGGCATGGATAAGGGTAACTCCACCGCCGGGAACGATTCCTTCTTCCACGGCTGCACGGGTGGCATGCAGAGCATCGTCCACACGGGCTTTCTTTTCTTTCATTTCGGTTTCGGTAGCAGCGCCGATACGGATCACGGCCACACCGCTGGAAAGCTTGGCAAGGCGTTCTTGCAGCTTTTCCTTGTCATAATCGGAAGTAGTTTCTTCCACCTGGGCTTTGATCTGCTTCACGCGTCCAGCAATGGCTTCTTCGCTGCCGGCACCTTCGCGGATGGTGGTATTTTCTTTTTCTACCAGCACTTTCTTGGCACGGCCGAGGTCGCTCATGGTAGCGCTATCCAGCTTGCGTCCCATCTCTTCAGAGATCAGGGTGGCACCGGTTAAAATAGCGATATCTTCCAGCATGGCTTTGCGGCGATCGCCAAATCCGGGAGCCTTTACGGCCACGATATTCAGAATGCCACGCAGCTTGTTCACCACGAGGGTGGCCAGCGCTTCGCCTTCGATGTCTTCGCTGATGATCAGCATCGGACGTCCGGCCTGGCTAACTTCCTGCAGGATCGGCAGCAGGTCTTTAAGAACGGTGATCTTCTTGTCATACAGCAGAATGAAGGGATCTTCCAGTTCTGAAACCATCTTCTCGGGATTAGTTACAAAATAAGGGGAGATGTAACCGCGATCGAATTGCATGCCTTCCACTTTCTCCAGTCCGGTGTCGATGGATTTGGCTTCTTCGATATTGATGATGCCTTCTTTTCCCACGCTGGCCATGGCTTCGGCGATGAGTTTGCCGATTTCGGGATCGTTATTGGCGGAAATAGAAGCGATCTGGGCGATTTCGTCGTTGCTCTTAATCGCCTTGCTGTAATCTTTAATTTTTTCCACGATAACCTTGGTGGCCTTTTCCAGTCCACGCTTCAGGTACATGGGGTTCACGCCGGCGGTTACGTGCTTCAGGCCTTCTTCGATGATGGCTTGGGCCAGAATCGTAGCCGTGGTAGTACCGTCTCCGGCATTGTCATGGGTCTTTTCTGCCACTTCTTTGCAGAGTTGAGCGCCCATATTTTCAAATTCTTCTTCCAGTTCGATCTCTTTGGCGATGGTTACGCCGTCATTAGTGATCGTGGGAGAACCAAATTTCTTGTCCAATACAACGTTTCTACCCCGGGGTCCCAGGGTAACTTTTACGGCATCAGCCAGTTTGTCCACCCCGCGCTTTAGGCTGGTGCGGGCTTCGTGTGCATACTGCATTTGTTTTGCCATCTTGTTTTCCTCCATATTTTTCAATTTTCAAACTCATGGTAATTAGCAGTCTGTGCTTTTGAGTGCTAATCTTATAATAGCCCATTTCCTGTCAAGCGCAAATTTGATTTTTAGTCCAAAGTCCAAAGTCGTAAGTCCAAAGTCGTAAGTCC
>JAGOGT010000063.1 GCA_017996595.1 Candidatus Cloacimonadota bacterium | reverse complement strand
TAGTGGCAGTCTCCGAACCGCCATTAATCTTGATATGCCTTGAATACTTTATTAACACAGAGAAAAGCAGAGTAGGACAGAGAAAAGCAGAGGTAACTAACAAAGAGTAAAAGAGTTAAAGAGGAAAAAGAGAGATAGAGTATTGATCCTGATTGTCCTTTTCATCCAGTCATCAAGGTTCTATTTGTTTGAACACAGAGAATAGCAGAGAATCAATTAGCCATTAACCCGTTAACCCAAATCATTATCCAGGTGATGCCCATGCGACGCCCAGGCATATGCCCGGTGATTGCATGGGGATCGCACGATGTAAGTGTATTTAGCCTCCACTTCAGGGTTCTATCTAGTAAACTACAGAGAAAATCCCTGTAAAATCAACATCTTGCGCAGCTTTCATTCTTCATTCTTCATTCTTCATTTTCTTTTGCTCTCCGATACCAATTCATACAGCAGGTAGCCATTAAGCATATAGAGCACTTTATCGAATTCCTTGTCGCCGGGGATGATGAGATCGGCATTTTTCTTGGAGGGTTCGATGAAAGCTTCGTGGGAGGGCTTCACGGTTTGCAGATATTGATCCAGCACGCTTTCCACGCTGCGTCCGCGGTCGATGATATCGCGTTGCAGGCGTCGTGCCAAACGCAGGTCGGAATCGGTATCCACGTAGATTTTGAGGTCAGACAGCGCCAGAAGTTCAGGATAATAGAGGGCGAAGATGCCTTCCAGAATAATCACGTCCGCAAAGGAAACGCAGGTATGTCCTTCAGCGCGGCTATGGGTTTTGAAATCGTAATCGGGGATATCCACTGCCGCTCCGGAAAGCATCAATTGCAGGTCGGAAAGCAGGTAGGGAGTATCGATGGAATCGGGATGATCGAAATTTGCCTTGGCGCGCATGGCAGGCTCGAGGTGGCTGAGATCGCGGTAATAGTTATCGTGGGAGATGATCACGGTTTTCAGGTCATTCAGGCGCATGCCGATAGCTCGGGCGATGGTGGTTTTTCCGGAGCAGGTTCCCCCTCCGATCAGTACCAGGCGGACGTTATTAGTTTGCATCGGCAGCCATCCAGGTTTTCAGGGTATCCAGCAGGGTGGAAGTGAGGGTTTCGGGTGAATAAGTATTCTGGCAGTGATCATGCAGGCCAATCCCTGTTTTTTCCAATTCCCGGGGAGCCCTAAGCAGGTGATTGATTGTTGCCGCCAGAGAATCCGGATCAGAGCCTGAATAATGGGTTCCTTCGGGTAGCGGCAAACTACTTAAGGCCGTATCGGTACACAGCAAGGCCTTGCGATGCTGTGCGCAGGAAAAGATTCTTGCTTCGGAATCCGGCTCGGAAAGGGGCAGGAGCACAAATAGAGCTTCGGAAAGCAGGGCATCCAGATGCTCAGCGGGAGCATGGATAATTCGGCCCCCACAGTAGTTCTGATAGGCATCATCACCACAGAGCACGATGCTTATCTCTTTTTCCACCAGTTTCTTGGAGATGCGGGGATAGATGTCGCCGGCGATTAATTTCGCAGCTGCAAGATTGGGCTGACGCGATGCATCTCCCCAAAAAAGGATGAACTTTGCGGCAGGGAGGGTGGCGGAATCAGGAACAGAGCTGGTTTCTGGCTCTTCGAAGGGTAGGGGTAGCGGTAAATAGTCCTGTTCCGAAAGAGGGCTATGGGGTTTCAAATCTTTTGCCAAGCCCGGATCAGATACAAAGTACTTTATCTTGCCACGCAGCAGGAATCTATCCAGCACGCTCTGGCGCAGAAAATCCCAAAGCCTGGGAAGTTTATCAATATCTTGCCGGCATTGCCACTGCTGCTTGAGCTCGGGGAGATAGAGCCGCTCCAGATCGATAACAATGACGCTGTGAGGAAGGGTTTTCCCGGCCAGATAGGCAAGCGGCAAACATCGCAGGCTCGCCATCACGATCAGCTGATACCTTTTGCCATCGAGAATCCCGGCAAAGCGCTTGCCCTGGCCTTTGGCCAATTGGTGATAACCCGAGGGCAGAAGCTGATGAGAGCTATCGAGGCTAAGCGAATAGAGACGGTCGTAACCATCATGGCGGGGAACAGGCTGCTCGCGGTGTTTATCGCTTTTCAGCAGCAGGAGATCGGCATCGGTGGCGCTGGAAAGCACCCGCCAGATAAAGCGGGAACGCATGGCGCGCAGAGAAGCTTCATCCACAAAAGGTTCATCGATAAAGAGGGCTTTAACGGGAAGACTGAGAGTATTCACGGGCGTTTATCCTGAGCTATTTATGATTTATGATACTTGGAAAGCATTTCGTGCAGGGCTTTCATTTCCACCGGTTTGGCGATGTAGTCGTCCATTCCGATCTCCAAAAAGCGTTCCCGGTCGCCAACCATGGCTGCGGCTGTGAAAGCGATTACGGGAGTGTGCGCACCCGATGTCTTTTCGCGTTGGCGTAGCTTTTGAGTGGCAGTGATGCCATCCATGATCGGCATTTGCACGTCCATGAGGATTACGTCGTAACTGCTTTGCCAGACCAGATCCAGAGCTTCCTGACCGTTGGCAGCAAGGTCCACGCGGATGTCCCAGGCTTCCAGCTGGTGTTTGGTAACCACCTGATTAATCGGCTCATCCTCCACCAGCAGAACCCGCATCTCTTTCAGGGATGGGAGTATGGCAGTGCTGAGCAGAGATTGGCCAGAAATGGGGGTTACCTCCGTGGTGCTGCATTCGAAGGGGATGATGAAGAAAAAGCTGCTGCCTTTGCCTTTTTCGCTTTCCACCCAGATGAAGCCATTCATCAGCTCCACCAGACGCTTCACGATGGATAAACCCAAGCCGGTGCCGCCATATTTGCTGGTGATTTGAGAATCCACCTGGTTGAAGTTATCAAAGATATCCCGCTGCTTTCGGGGATCGATGCCGATGCCAGTGTCGGATACGCAGAACAGCAGGCGTACATCTGTGGTGGATTGGGTGTAGATATCCACATTGATGTCCACGGAGCCGCTGTCCGTGAATTTTACGGCATTGTGAAGCAGATTGATGAGGATTTGCTTCAGGCGCAATTGGTCGCCATGCACGATATCGGGGATGCGGTCATTGATGTGGGAGTGGATACTCAGCTCGGGCTTGCTGTTATTGTAGATAAAGGGTTTCAGGATATCGCTGATGAGGCTGCGGGGATTGAAATCACTCTTGATGAGGTCAAGCTTGCCGGATTCGATCTTGGAGAAATCGAGGATGTCATTGATGATCTTCATCAGGGAGCGTCCCGAGGAATACATAATCTCGTAGTATTCCTTCTGTTCGGGGGTGCAATCCATTTGCATCAGCACTTGCAGGAAGCCCATGATGCCATTTAGGGGAGTGCGGATTTCATGGCTCATGCTGGCCAGGAAATGGGTTTTGGCCATGCTGGCGGCTTCGGCTTTTTCTTTGGTGATCAAAAGCTGGGCTTCCATATTCTTCTGTGCGGTGATATCGATGAGATAGCCGTAATAAAGCCTTTCGTGCACCGTGCTGGAGACGCTGACCGTGTAGTCCAGAATCCAGCGAATCTCGCCGCTTTTGGTGAGAATACGATAGCGATGAATGAGATAATCAGAGGCATCCATGGCTTCCAGCTGTTCGAAGAAACGCTGCCGGTCTTCGGAGAAGATCACATCTTTCAGGTCTTCACCCAGGCTGAGATATTCATCCACGGTGAAGCCCCATTGATCGATGTTTTCGGAAATCATCACCGGCTTGAAGGGATTTGCCTTGTGCTTGTAGAGGATCACGGGGCCACGCACGAAAACGCTGTTTTCACGGGTAAGTTCGATCTCGATATTATGCCGGTGAGTTTGTTCCTCGGTGAAGGCGGTTTGGAGCTGGCAATATCTTCGGCGCATTGTCCACAGCCACAAACTGCCACCAATCAAGGCCAGCAACAAGGGAATGAAGAGATAGAAAAGCTTATTTGGAGCTCTAGAACCAGGAACCAGGGCAGCTTCATAGCTATCCAGCCACTTCTCCTGCAATTCGGCCAGTTGCCCTGTTTTGCTAAGCGTTAGAAGTGCGCCGTTGATTTGCTCAATCATATCTTCATGATTGGATGCATAGCAATATTCTTTTTGCTGGATACGCTGGGGCAGGGGAACTACCCTTTTCAGCCGGTCTTGATTCAGGATAAACATGCCATTCATAAAATTCACTATGCCGGCATCGTAATCTCCCGAATCAAGCAGTTTCAGGGCATCTTCCTGAGTGGGAACTTCCATCAGCGTGCCCTTGAAATCGATGCGCGCCAGATAATCGATGGCGATATCCCCCTGCTGCACCAGCAGTGTGGAATTATTCAGATCGTTAACAGACTTGATAGCGCTACCCTTGGGGACAAAGATCGCCCTCCAGGTTTGAGTGTGCGCTTCGGAAAAATATAATTCTTTGGCTCTATCGATCGAGAATGCCATGCCCTGCACCAGGTCAATCTCTCCAGCATCCAGCCATTGCCGCACCAAGGCCCATTTGGCCAGCCGGAATTCCGGTGTCCACCCAAGCTGATCACAGATCATGCGGCTGAGTTCCACATTGTAACCCACCGGCTGATTGTTCTCATCTATATACTCATAGGGAGGATAATTGTAATCTCCGCCGATAATTACTTTGCGCAGCGAAGCCTGGGCAGAGAGGGAAATAGCTACCAGAAAAAACAAGATTAGCAGCAGAATCTTTCGCTTCATACGCCCTGCTCCGGATACCCGATGCGGGATAGATAACCTTTCATATCAAACTTACGCTCCAAACCCCTGGCGTTCATATAGCGCACCGAGCCATAAATGGAGCGGTTTTGCCAGGGACGATCGTGCTTGCCGAAACACCAGGCGATGCCGGCAAAAGAATTGGGATCACGCCCATCCAAGCTGTAGCGATTATTCAGATAAAGCAATATCTGATAGGCATCTTCGGGATTATCACACCATGCCAGCACACGTTTTCCCCAGTACATTCGCAAATAGTTATGCATCTTTCCAGTTGTCATCATCTCCCACTGAGCAGCATTCCAATATACGTCATGCGTGGCGCATTGCTCTAAACTGTCAAGCAAATAATGCTGTTCCCGCGGGTCGGAAAGGTGGTTCAGCAAAGTGCTTTTAGCCCAGGCGGGAAGACCTGCGAAGCTGTCGTAAGCTTCATTATACCAGCAATAATTGAAGCTAAGCTCTCTGCGGATCACCAGCTCTTCGGCAAAGGCTCTGGCACCCATTAATACAGGATCTCGATCCTCTTTACTTATTATCAGTTCAGGTAGTTCGGAGATATTCAAGCCAATATGTTCGCTAAGGCGTTGAATTATTTCCATAGTGCAGATTTGCCCAAAGTGCAAATAGGGGCTGAGGCCGCTTTGGATATCCAGGGAAGGCTCATTGCGCTGCGTGGCGTAGAGGGGCAATTTGTTTTTGAGGAAGGTGTTTAGTAGCCTCAAAGCCTCAGTATGTCCTGCTTTCATGTTCTTCACCGCTGGCACGCCGTCATCAGTTTGCAGCTGATTATTCCACCAGATTTCAGTTAGCTGCGGCTTTTCGGGATCGAAGCGGTGCAAAGCCTGAAAACCGGGTGCATCATGGCGAAAAGCGGGAAGTAAGTAATGTCTCTTTGGTTTGAAACTAAAATCACTACCGATCTTGCGCAGCAGTTTTCTGCGGATCGTGGCAGCAGCATATTCTTCGTGATCGGACACTACGGCAACCGGGATCAGGGGCTCAGTTTCGATCTCCGTATAGATGGTGCGGCTATCTTTCAGCATTATCTGCAGCATCTCCCTCCACTCCCGTTGATAGCGAAGATAGCCATGATCGGCTATTAGTTCCACGGCTTCGGAGGCAAGCTGGGCGATGATTTCAGGCGGATTGCCATAAGCAAGGAAAAGCGAAATCCCCTGCTTATGCAGCGTGGCAGCGGTTTCCAGCAAACCCTGCAGCATAAAGCTATAGTGCCGCAGATTTGCTTCGGGAACCTGGGGGGACAAAACAAACACCACGATAAGCGGCAAGGACAGCGCTTCAGCTTGTGCGCAGGCATAATCCAAAGCAGGATTATATGTGGCCCGCTGTGCCTGCTGCATCCAGTAGAGCAGATATTTGCTATGAGTCCGGGGAGGATTAGCCATCACTTCCTGCACGCATATCAGAATTGTTACCTGGAAGCCATGGCGTCCAGCAAAGCTCCGATTCGCTTCGCCACGTCAGTACCGAAGATATCCGGATGCTGCTCAGGCACCTGGAAGGCACTGATAGCCCGGGGAAAAAGCTCCGATTCCACCGGTAGCAGCATGTTCCAGCCGCTGCTCACCGTTTCTGCCCATTCCGTTTCGGGACGCAGCGTTACGCAGGACTTTTCCAGAATGTAAGCTTCCTTCTGGATGCCTCCGGAATCGGTGATAACCATCCTGGCACCTTGCAGTAACGCCAAAAAGTCCAGATATCCCTGCGGAGCGATATAGGAAATATTTTTAAAATCATGATGCCCCATGGAGGCGATCACTTTGCGGGTGCGGGGATGAACCGGGAAAACAATCAGTTGTCCCAGGCTATCCAGACCCTCCAGAATCCTATGCAGACCTTCCGGATCATCCACATTATAGGGCCGGTGCAGGGTTAGCAGGCTGTAGCTTCCCACTTCCAAGTGATGGTCCTGCAAGGC
>JAGOGT010000062.1 GCA_017996595.1 Candidatus Cloacimonadota bacterium | reverse complement strand
AGCAATACCGTGCCGGAGATCAGGTGCAGCTCGATATCTTCCGCAGCGGCGAAATGATCAGCAGTGATTTCACCTTTGGCAGCAGAGAAGGATTGGCTCCCCAAGCCCCAGGCAGCCCCGATGTGGCCGTAAAGCAAAAGCTTTCCGTGGGCTATGGCGGTGGCAGCTATATCCCGATGTGGTTCATGCCCGAACTGGATGACGTAAATCATCTCATCGGCGCCATGGGCTTCCCGGAACTGGACGATAACGGCATCTTCATGCAAGGTGGCGGCGGTAAAGGGCATATCGGCAAGGGATATTTCCTTGGCGGTGCTATCTATACCTACGAAAATGCCCAGAAGAAGAGCGATCCCGTAGATCCTACCTATAATATCTGGCTGCGCTACGAAAACACCATGGGTGGCGTAACCCTTGACAAACGCTTCGCTTTATCCCGCAAGATCATCACTTCCACTGGAGTGATGCTGGGCGGTGGAAAGCACACCGTGGAATTCCTGAAGAGCAATAGCAATTTTGATTGGGATAACTGGTATAATACTGCCCTTAATAGCAATAACACTCACAATACCATTTCCCGCGGCTACCTGATCGTACAGCCTCGCGTGGAACTGATGTATCGCCTTTTGCCCTGGCTGGGACTGCGCGCTGAAGGAAACTATACCTATGGCTACAGCACCAAGAAAGGCTGGAAGATCGAAGGCCTCGATGGCGACAATATCGTGGTGATGAATTCCCCCGATACCCCCTATCAAGGCTTTGGCATCAGCATCGGACCCTGGTTCGGATTTTAAGATAATAATATAACTCACTCCCAAACATCCTGGATAAAGCCCTCTCTGATACGGGGAGGGCTTTTGTTTGTGTAAAGAGCAGGGCCTGATGAAAAAGAGATTGACACTTAAGAGCCTGCCTATGAAGTTGTCCTATCTGTAAATAGCTATATATTATAGGAGATACAATATGAACTACTTTCTAACTGACGACCAAGTGGAGATGCAGGAACTGGCCCGCAGGATCGCCGTGGAAAAAATGAAACCCCTCTCAGAAAAGTATGATGAAGAGGGTATTTTTCCCTGGGATATCGTGGAGATCATGAAACAAAGCGACATGTTTGCCATCCTCATTCCCGAAGAATATGACGGCATCAGCGGTAAGGTGGTGGATCTGGTGGTGGTAACTGAAGAACTATGCGCGGTGGACGCAGGCATGGCTCTGGCTTTTGGCGCTACTGGCTTGGGAATGTATCCCATTCTGATCGCCGGAAACGAAGAACAGAAGAAGAAATATCTGCCCATTATCGCCGCCGGAGATCAGCTGGCAGCCTTTGCTTTAACCGAAGCCAATGCCGGTTCGGACGCCGGAGGAATTGAAACCACTGCCCGCAAAGAAGGCGATCACTATGTGCTCAATGGCACCAAACAGTGGATCACCAATGGCGGTGAAGCCGGAATCTACACGGTTTTTGCCATGACCGACAAAACCAAGGGGGCGCGTGGAGCTTCCTGCTTTGTAGTGGAAAAAGGCACGCCCGGCTTCAGCTTTGGCAAAAAGGAAAACAAGATGGGGATTCGTTCCTCCGCAACCCGCGAATTGATCTTCGAAGATTGCGTGATTCCCGCGGAAAACCTCTTGGGCAGGGAAGGCACAGGTTTTATCACTGCCATGAAGGTTTTTGATAAGTCGCGTCCCATGGTAGGCGCACAAGCAGTGGGTATTGCCCGCGGTGCTTTTGAAGCTGCGGCACGCTATTCCAATCAACGCCAGCAATTTGGCAAGCCCATTTCCAGCTTCCAGGCCGTGCAATTCATGCTTGCCGATATGGCTACGCAGATTGAAGCGGCACGGGCTCTGGTTTTCCAAACTGCCCGCATGGTGGATGCCGGAATCAAAAACTACTCCAAAGAAAGCGCGATGTGCAAGTACTTTGCTTCCGACGTGGCGATGAAGGTTACTACTGACGCCGTGCAAATCCTGGGTGGCTATGGCTATATGAAAGAATACCCCGTGGAAAAGATGATGCGTGATGCCAAGATATTACAGATTTATGAAGGAACCAACCAAATTCAACGTGGCATCGTGGCGGCCAATATCTTAAAGGAATTCTGATGCACGAGTGGATCAAGGAATTCCCTGCTGCAATCACGGTTTGCGATGTAAATGGGATCATCACCGAGATGAACGACAAAGCCATCGAGACCTTTGCAGCAGATGGCGGTGCGGAATTGATCGGCAAAAACCTCTTCGCTTACCATCCGGAACATTGTAATGCCATTATCCGGAAGATGCTGGCTACTGGCGAACCGCACAGCTATACCATAGAAAAAAAGGGGAGCCGGAAGCTTATTCATCAGCAACCCTGGTTTATGGATGGCAAGGTGGCGGGATTGGTGGAGATGAGCATCGTTCTCCCGCTCGAAATGCCGCATCATGTCCGCAGCTAAGATTCTTATTCACACTTGCTGTGCTCCCTGCTTCATCGCTCCATATCAAGAGTTGAAGGCGGAAGGCAGGGAGCTCAGCGCGTGGTGGTACAATCCCAATATCCATCCCCTGCTGGAGTATCAAAAGCGGCGCAATACCCTTCGGGAATTCTGTAATACCGAGCAGATTAAGCTCATCGAGCATGATGAATATGGCCTTAAATCCTTTCTGGAGAATACACTGGATAGGATCGACACACGCTGTGAATATTGCTATCGGGTGCGGCTGGAAGCCTTGGTGAAAGATGCCGTTCAATACGGTTATGACGCCATCAGCACCACGCTGCTTTATAGCCGTTACCAGAAGCATGAGATGATTATAAGCATCGCCGCAGAGCTCTGCAAAGGGACAACTGTGGAGTTTTTCTATCGTGACTGGCGTCCCCTGTGGCAGGAAGGAATTGCCCTTTCCAAGGCTGCAGGGATGTATCGCCAGCAATACTGTGGGTGTATTTTCAGTGAAGAGGACCGCTACCATGAGCAAATACCGGGAAATAGAGCTAAGTAACATCAAAACCTATCCTATCACCGCAAGGCAAAGCAAGGTGCAGAAATCAGCCTTTGCCGCTCCCGGAAAGGTGGATATGGATGCCTTTTTTGCCTGCCTGCCGGATATCCTGATGGCGCATGAGCTGAAGGAACTGATCGAGGCCTGCCGCAAGGCCAAAGCCATAGGCAAACCTGTGATCATCGGCCTGGGCGGACATGTGATCAAATGCGGCCTGGCACCACTCCTCATCGAACTGATGGATGCAGGCTACGTTAAAGCCTTTGTGTGCAATGGCGCAGTGGCGATACATGACTTTGAAATTGCCTGCTTCGGACAAACCTCCGAAGATGTTGCCGCTGCTTTGGCAGATGGCTCTTTCGGAATGGCCGAAGATACAGCACTGTTCCTGAACAATGCCATTATTAACGGCTACGAAAAGGGCTTGGGAATGGGCGAAGCGATCGGGGCAGCCCTGCAGGAAAAAGCAGCTTATCCCGAGCTATCGCTGCTTGCTTCGGCCTATAAACGAGATATTCCGGTATGCGTGCAAGTTGCCATCGGCACCGATATCATCCATCAGAGTCCGCATGCAAGTGGGAAGGCCATTGGCGATACCTCCATGCGTGATTTCCGGATATTTTGCCACATGGTTTCCACTTTGGACGAAGGTGGGGTATTTATCAATCTGGGCTCGGCGGTGATTGTTCCCGAAGTCTTTTTGAAGGCCCTCTCCGTTGCCCGCAACCTCAATGGGAAAGTAAGCAATTTCACTACCGCGGTGTTTGACATGAATATGCATTACCGTGCCAGAGTGAATGTAGCAGAGCGGCCGGTACTCACCGGAGGAAAGGGTTATTACTTCATCGGCCACCACGAGCTCATGATCCCGCTGCTGGTAAAGGCTTTAGTGTAGGCCCTGCTTTAATATACAGCTCTCATTCACATCAAGTGGGTAGCTGGTAAAAGCCAGCCAGCCATACTTCCATATCTTTTTCCATGCGATGCCCATGTGATGCCCATGCAAATGCCTGGTGGTCGCATGGGGATCGCATGATAACTGACTATATAGCATTGCTTAAGAACAATAGCGTGCTTACCCACTCGGTTGGGAAGAGCCTAATATACTATCAGCTTGCCGCTTTGCTTGCTTCCAGCGCGGTAAAAATATAGCCCCGGATTTAGCTTAAGCTGCTGCAGGGGCAAGCTGAGCGAACCCTTATCCAGGCGTTGCTGCAGTACTTTTTGGCCTTTGAGGTTATACAGGCAAAAATCCCCGGCGGTTTTACCATCGCTCTGCACCTGCAATATCCCATTGCGGGAAAGGGGATTGGGGTAAATCTGCAAAGTGCTTTGCGGCTGAAGCTCATCTTCGGCTGCGGATCCAGGCTCCCAAAGCCACAGATCGGTAGGTAGCAGGCCCACCGTGTATTGCCCTATGGTGTTCCAGGCGCCGTCTTGCAGATATACTGTGCCATTTGCACCCCAATTAGCTGATAGCAGCGCTGTGGCGTTTGCAGAGCCATGAACTGCTACTGCTCCGGGGTTAAGCGGATTATCATAGCCATGCAGCAAGGTGTGCGACACGGCGTTATAGCTATACACGCCGCTATTGTAACCCTCGCCGATAAATGCGATGCCGGAAGGATTGATCCACAAGCTCCAGGGATTACCCCCGGTAAGAATGCGGTCCGTTTGCTCATCTATCGTGGTGTCAATGATGTCTATAGCTCCGGAAATGGAGGCCCAATTGCCCGTGCAGGCCACATGAATCTCGTTGCCATAGGCCTGTAAATCCTGGGGATTGGTCCACACGGGGATGGTTTTAATGACGCTAAAGCTATTCAAATCAATCACCGAAACGCTGCTATTGGCATATCCCGAGGCATAACCACCGGTATTGCCCACGTATAGCTTGCCACCCACGATTGCCATGCCTTCGGGACTGACCCCTACATTCACGCTGGCAACTACACTACTGCTGGCACGATGCACTTTATATACCTTGTTCGTAAAATAACCCGTTACATAGAGGTGATCACCTTCTCCGGCCAGATCCCAGGGATTGGAGGATCCGGCGATGAAGATATCATCCAGTATTGCTCCGCTAATTCGCGAAAACACCTGAATGCTATTGGCCCCGGAGCATACCACATAGATTTCATCGTTCTGGATTAACATGCGATTGGGCGTGAGGCCAAGCTGGGCAAAGCTGTTATTAACTGCGGAACTGGCAGTGTCGATGCGGGAAAGAGTGCGCGAATCGGAATTCACCACAAAGATCTGAGCGCCAAACAGGCTTCCCAGGCAAGCAAGAACCAGCATTATTACAAGGTATTTACGCATATATTTATCCTATCGGTATGATCATTTAATCCACTTTTCCAAAGGGGGAGCTTTGTGTCAATATCGTTCGCTGCGTGGCGATGTTTATTTGCCTGTGGTACAGAAACGGTTATCCTATCAGCAGAAGACAAACAGCGGGAGAAAAGATGAAACATAGCAATTTCAAATTCTGGATGCTGGTAAGCGCAGTGCTGATGCTTGGCTTGGGGGCTTGTAAACTGGAATTGGGACAGGAAATCTGGCTGAATGAGGATAATTCCGGCCGGGCCAGACTGGAAGCGGAAGTTGTAATTCCCCGCATGGCGGAAGGTGAAGAAGGAGATGGGCCGAGCGATGATAACGCCCTGCAGGATTATGCCGATCGCATTGCCGGTAATCCTGGCGCTACGCTAAGCCTCTATGAGACTTCCACCAATCATAATCCCGATGAGTTCAGATATCTGTATGAATTGGAATTTAGCTTTAACAATCTGCAAACCCTGCGTAATATTATCTGTATCGACAGCACCAGGGGCTTTAATGTGGATCTGGCAACCGGCAATAAACAAGCCGAAATTGATCCCCATAACTTCCTGATGCAAGAGGAGAGCGACATCCAGGAATACTTTTCCCTGATGGATGTAAGCATGGATTTGGTGCTGCATCTTCCATCCGAACCGCAGAAGATAGATACCAAAGCCGCCTACATCGCTGCCGAAAAGGAACTGAGCTGGGAATTTATCCTGGATCAGGAATGGTATAACCAGCCAGAACACAATATCTTAATAGTATTTTAACCCCCTCCCCATAATAAGTAACACAAGGATAATCAAATGACGCTTACCCTTTGGTCTTGGAATGTGAACGGTCTGCGCGCCGTGATGAATAAAGATTTTATCGCCATGATCCAGAAAGAACAGCCGGATATTCTGGGCCTTCAGGAAACCAAATTGCAGGAAGATCAGATTCCGGCAGAGCTGGACAAGCTTGAGCAGTACCTCAGCTATTGGTCGCACGCCAGCCGCAAAGGCTATTCGGGCACGGCGCTATTTACCAAAGTGCTGCCTCTATCCTTTTCCACGAGGTTTGGAGTGGAGGAATTCGACACCGAGGGCAGGATCAATATCGCCGAATACAAGGACTTCTTCCTGCTGAATATCTATTTTCCCAATGGCCAGAAGGATGATGAACGCTTAAACTATAAGCTCCGCTTTTATGATAAAAGCCTGGAAGTGATGGAGGAACTGCGCAAATCGGGAAAGCCGGTGCTGGTTTGTGGGGATTATAATACTGCCCACAAGGAAATCGACCTTGCCAATCCCAAAGAGAATTCCAAAACCAGCGGCTTTCTGCCCATCGAACGAGCCTGGCTGGATAAGCTGGAAGCAGTGGGCTGGGTGGATACCTTCCGCATCTTTGATCCTTCGCCGCAGCAATATTC
>JAGOGT010000061.1:4990-7035 GCA_017996595.1 Candidatus Cloacimonadota bacterium | reverse complement strand
TGGCAGGATAGGCTGCGTAATCAGGATCGGGAATGGCGATCCCATCCCCAGGATTGATGAGGCTAAGCAAGGTAAGATACACAGCCTCTTCGGCCCCATTACAGACGCATATTTGCTCTGGAGTGGTGGAATCGGCATAATAATCTGCCACAGTTTGGCGCAGCGTGGGCAACCCGGCATTGGGGGTATAAGTGGCGTTACTATCGCTGATAATCCTTATTGCCGCTTGGTTCAGAAAATCCGGAAGGGGAAATGCCAGCTCTCCCAGGGCCAGATTGATGGCATTGGGATGGGCATTATTCATCACCTGTCTGATCAGGGATATTTCTATGCCCTGCAGGCGCTTAGATTCAGTCCATAAGGTGTCGGAGATCATTTTCCAGGGCCACGGAGCTATCCGTATTCATATCGCGGTATTTAATAATGATGGGGCAATAAACCTGGAAACCGGGATGATGCTTCATGGCACGCGAACCGGGGACTACCACCGCGCCTTCGGGGATGCTGATGCCGCCATCCCGATCACTTTCCAGAAAAGCTCCCTTCACTGCATCATATACAGGGGTAGAGGCAGTGATGATGGTGCCTGAGGCTATAACGGCCTTTGCGCCTACAATTATTCCTTCATAGAGCCCGGTATTGCCACCGATAAAGGCCCTATCTTCCACGATTACGGGACGTGAGCCGATGGGTTCCAAAACGCCTCCGATCATCGCTCCGGCAGATAGGTGCACGCTTTCGCCGATCTGAGCGCAACTTCCCACCAGGGCATGCGAATCCACCATGGTATTGGTGCCGATCCACGCGCCGATATTTATGAACGCCGGGGGCATGATGGTTACCCCTTTGGCGATATAGCAGCCATTGCGGGCCGAGCTACCGCCGGGAACAATGCGCACTTGATCCGCGATGGAAAAAAGCTTTTCGCGGATGGTATCCTTGTCGAAGAAAGGCTTTTGGCTGCTCCAGGGTAGTTCGGAGAGCACTCCCATGCGAAAGGCAATGAGAATCCCCATCTTTACCCACTGATTTACTTTCCAGCCTTTATTTAGGGGTTCGCAGGAACGGATGGCACCCGTATTCAGGCCTTCGATGAAGGTTGCCAGGAGTTCGCGATGAGCCGCGGTATAGGTTTCGGGGCGTTCGGCATATAGATTTTGGAGCTTTTGTTCCATTATGATATTTCCTTATATAGTGCATGGATGCGTTCCAGAGCTTCTTTGATTCTGGCCTTGGGACAGGAGAAATTCATCCTGAGGAATCCTCCTGCTTCATCACCGAATTTGGGGCCGGGATCAAGCGCCAGCCTGGCTTTATTGATCATCTTCGCTTGCAGGTCTGTTGCGGAAAGACCCCAGGCACGAAAATCCAGCCATGCCAGGTAAGTGCCTTCCAGGGGGCTTAAAACCACTCCGGGGAGCTTGTTCAGCACAAATTCCGTGAGCAACTGGCGATTGCCATTCAGATAAGATAAAAGCTCTTCCAGCCAGGCTTCCGATTGGTTATAAGCCGCAATCAGGGCTTTGATCCCGAAGCTGTTACCCATATAGAGGTGCATCTTTTCATTCAGGGTATTCACTTCCTTGAAAAGCTCGTAATTGGGAATCACCAGCACTGCAGTGGCCAAGCCTGCGATATTGAAGCTCTTGGCAGGCGAGATACCGGTAATCGTAAATTCACTAAAATCCTCCAGAGAGGAAAAGGGGATATGGCTAAATCCCGGATAAATAATGTCTTCATGAATCTCATCGGAAAATACCAATACCCGATGCTTACGGCACAGCCTTCCCAGTTGCAGCAGTTCATCCCTGGACCACACTCTGCCCACAGGATTATGTGGACTGCAGAGGATGAGCATTTTGGCCTGTTTCAAACATGATTCCAGATTCTCCCAATCGACAGAGTATGCTCCCTTTGAGTTGATCAATGGGGAAATCAGCAGCTTGCGTCCGAAATCTGTAACCGCATTATAGAAAGGCCGATACACCGGAGTGAGAATCACTATTCCATCGTGAGGAGCAGTAAGGGTTTGCACCACTTCCGTG
>JAGOGT010000061.1:0-4890 GCA_017996595.1 Candidatus Cloacimonadota bacterium | reverse complement strand
GTTGATCAATGGGGAAATCAGCAGCTTGCGTCCGAAATCTGTAACCGCATTATAGAAAGGCCGATACACCGGAGTGAGAATCACTATTCCATCGTGAGGAGCAGTAAGGGTTTGCACCACTTCCGTGAGCCCTGGCATCAAACCCGGCACGGCGATGATCCATTCGCGCTTTACAGTCCAATTAAAGCGCCGCATTTGCCAATTAATAATCGCATCATAGAAACTATCCAGACGCAAATTGTAGCCATACAGGGGATGTTCACAGCGCATCGTGAGTGCTCTCTGAATTTCGTCGGACACGGCAAAATCCATATCCGCCACCCACATGGACAAGAGATCGCTGCGTCCAAAGAGAGCTTCCAGAGCGTCATACTTAAAGCACCCTGTGCCTCTGCGGTCGATAGGTATATCAAATCTATGCATTTTCTCTATGCCCTACGCTGCCGGTATTCTTGCCAGAGCTTGTTCACGCTTTGCAGCACAATTTCGGGAACTTCCACAGCGGCAAAAACGTTATGCTGATCGTGGGTACCGTGAAAATCGCTACCCCCGGTCATATACAAGCCATTGTCAATGGCGATAGCAATGAAGCGCTGTATGTCTTCCGGCTTATGATCCGGGTGGCAAACTTCCAAACCATCTACTCCCATGGGGAGCAGTTCCGCCAGAAATTCCGGCTTGGCCAGCTTGCCAGGATGCGCCAGACAGGCCAGTCCCCCCGCATTGTGGATCACGCTCAAAGCCTCAGGAACACTCACTTCCGGCTTGGGAACGAAGGCAGGCTTGAAATTGCCAATATACTTTTCAAAAGCTTCATTTTTGCTTTGCACATAGCCTCTGGCTACCAGTATCTGAGCGATGTGGGGACGAACAATCAGTTCTCTGCTTCCGGCTACGGCTACTACTTCATCAAGACTAATCTCCATACCCATATCCCCCAGGAGGCCAATCATCTTTATCGCCCGTTGCCGTCTGCCTTGCAGGTACATTTCGGTAAGCTCGCCCAAGGCCTTGTTTTCCATATCACAGCCGTATGCCAGAATATGCACGTCGTGTCCTTGATGCTGGGAGCTGATCTCCATTCCGGGCAAGATCTGCAAGGGAAGAGTGATTTCAGGCAGGTTCCGGTAGGCATCGCAGGTATCGTGATCAGTGATGGAGATCAGGTCCAGCCCTATCGTGGTGGCGCGTTTTATCAGTTGCGCAGGGCTGAGTGCTCCATCCGAAACCCTGGAATGCAGATGCAAATTGATCCGCTGTATAGTTTTCAGGCTTTTTATAATCATCATTATTACTTCCTTATTCTACTTCAGAAGCATAGGGCTTCTCGTCAACCGATATTTTTTGATCATGCTTCATTATATTGTAAATAAATCATTTAATGATGATTCTTACTTTGTGTAAACGCCGGTTTGACACTGAGCGTAACTGATTTGTGGAATAAAATACGCATTCCCTTTACTGATGGCCTTCACGGGGCGTCTTAGTACTTGACATAATTTACGCTATTCCATAATTAAGCTCAAAGAACAAGGAGGTGTCCCATGAAAAGGACCGTAATTTTTACCTTATTAATTTTGTTGCCGATAATTATCTTTGCCGGCACCACAAGTGCACTGCAACGTTTGCTGGCCGGGCAGGTGCCCTATGATGCTCTCAGAAGCTATCGTGTTTCTCAGTACATCGAATATGCGATGGACGGCACTACCTGGCAGGAAACCATGAAGAGTATCTATCATTACAATAGCAACCACCCCACCTGGATTGATTCCATCAATGCCCTTGACTACAATCCCGATACAGGTTCTTATGAACCTGCCCTCACCTATGTTTTCCAATATAACGCTGCTGGAAGGGTTACCACCATGAATGGCTATATGACCTTCCCAGGCTTCGGCACCATCAATATCTACCGCCTGAGTTGCACTTATGACGCCCAAAACCGCATCACTCATTATTATATGTATATGATCGATATGATGTCTGGCCTCATGCAACCTCTGGGGAGAATCCACTTTGTTTATTCGGGAAACCGTCTTTCCGAGCTCTTATCCTGGGATAATCTCGATGACAAATTGGTGGAATATTCCAAAGCAGTGCTAACTGCTGATACTCAGGGACGCGCAATTCTGCAAACTGAACAAACCTCACCTGATTCCAGCTCCTGGGTGAATTCCAGTAAAATGGAAACCACATATCATGCCCACGATAACAGCAATGCCGCTTCCTTAGTGGAATACATGTCCGGGATGCTTCCTCTGCTGATGACTGTAAGCTTCTCCATGGTTCCCGGTATGCCCGCTTTAAATACCTCATATCTTTGGAATGGCAGCACCTGGGTGAACGAAGAAAAAGAAACTTACAATTGGAACGGGACTACCGATCTGCTTACCGATGTGGTGGTAGATCTATGGAGCGGAACTGACTGGGTGCCAAACAATCGCACCACCTACACCTATGATGCCAACGAAAACGTAAGCGTAGCGATCGAGCAAACCTGGATGGCACGTTCATGGACGGACGAATACAAATATGTGTATACCTGGCAAAGTACCACTGCCAATGACGATCCGCATGCCCCAGCAGTATCCGCATTGAAGCTGAACACCTATCCTCAGCCTTTCGCCACCAATATTACCATCCTTCCCGAAAGCAAGGTAAGCGGCTCTATTGCCCTCGATATCTATAATCTGAAAGGACAATTGATCCGTAACCTGACTACCCTTCCCGGCGTGGAGATCACTT
The DNA here is from genome assembly GCA_017996595.1 of Candidatus Cloacimonadota bacterium. Lineage (GTDB taxonomy): Bacteria > Cloacimonadota > Cloacimonadia > Cloacimonadales > Cloacimonadaceae > Cloacimonas. The sequence continues at coordinate 2,145 of JAGOGT010000061.1, read as the reverse complement.
GGGACGGCATGGATAACCACGGCGCAAACTGCTCCAGCGGAGTGTATTACTTAAAAGCCTCGCAGGGAAATCGCCATAGTGCCACCCGCATCATTAAGATGAAATAATGTGAGACCTCAGGCGTTTAACGCTTAGCTAATATAAAGGGTAATCCTCGGATTGCCCTTTTTTTTCCATTTTCAAATCAAATGATTATGTATTAAGAAGCACACCCTCAACCCTATTCGTTTTCCATGCGATGACCATGCGATCACCGGGCATTTGCATGGTCATCACATGGGCATCGCAAGATATCTGTTTCTATAGCATCACTTTCGCGGCTTTTGAGAGTAAACCAGACACTTGTTCGCCGAAAAAGCAGCTCTGCTGTTACCCACTTAGTTTGAAAGTGAGCCCTTTTTTCTGATTCTAAGCCAAAACCATTTCGGATGCTCTTCAGGCAGCCCAAGCTTGAGAGCAAGAGAAATAAATTGACACAAAAAGCACTTTCCTTTTTATTTGGTTTATGGCTCATAATTCAGATGAGGTGATGTGTGATGAAATTAGCAGAACTTGATTATTACTATAATAAATTCAAATTTGGTGAGGACATATTTCACCAGTTAATGCAAAAAAGGGTGCGGGACATTCTCCTGGTTTCCACTTTTTATGATGCCTTTATCTTCGAGCAGGACGGCAGACTTTCCGAGCAGATTTTTGGGGAATACCGGCAGCTCAATCTCACCACCGCACCGCGCATCACGTCAGTTCCCACCGGTCAGGATGCCATTGAAAAAATGAATGAACAGCATTTCGATCTGGTGATCACGATGATGCGCATCGGCGAAGTGGGCCCCTTCCAATTGGCTAAAGCTGTGAAAAAAATGAATCCCGAGCTGCCAGTGCTGCTGCTGCTGAATGTAGCTTCAGACTATGTGATCTGGGAAAATAACCCCCGCGACAAGCAATATATCGATGACGTATTCCTCTGGAACGGCGATACCAAGCTGTTTCTGGCCATGGTGAAAAACGTGGAAGACAAAATGAACGTGGAGTATGACACGGCTCATGGCCTCGTGAGGGTGATCTTGCTGGTGGAAGATTCGGTGCATTACTATTCGCTGTTTTTGCCCTCGCTCTATTCGGTGGTGATGCGGCAAACCCAAAAGCTGATCGAAGAGGAAGTGAGCGACATCAATAAGCGCCTGAGAATGCGGATCAGACCCAAGGTGCTGCTGGCGCATGACTATGATGAGGCCATGAAGCTCTATAACAAATATCAGGAATATCTGCTGTGCGTGGTTTCCGACGTCAGCTACAAGATCGGTGAAAATGTGGACGTTCATGCTGGGATAAAGCTGATCAGCAAAATAAAGGAAAGCAGCCATGATCTGCCCATGATCTTGCAATCTTCCGATGCTGAAAATGAGGCCAATGCGCTGGAATTGGGAGTGCACTTTCTGAACAAAAATTCCAAGCACCTCTTTGCCGATCTGCGCAGCTATATGGTCTATAATCTGGGCTTTGGCAATTTCAGCTTTCGAGACAAGCACGGCAATATCATCGATGAAGCTGCCAATATCGCCGAATTTGAAGATAAGATCCGCAATATCCCCGATGAATCGTTGATCTTTCACAGCAAGTTCAATCACTTTTCGAACTGGCTGATTGCTCACGGCGAGGTGCAAATCGCCAAAAAGATCCGCCCCATGAAGGTGGAGGATTTTGGCAGCCGCGAAGAACTGCGGGACTATCTCTATCATGTATTCCGTACCGTACGCATCGACAAGAATCGCGGCAAGATCATCAATTTTGACGCAGTGTCGCTATCCGAGATGAATCAGATTATCCGGCTTACGGAAGGCTCTTTGGGAGGGAAAGGACGTGGCCTGGCCTTTCTGAATGCCCTGCTGTGCACCATGGATTACGAGAAGAAATTCGAAAGCCTGTCTATCTCCCTCCCCAGCACTGCGATCATTGGCACCGCCGAATTTGATCACTTTGTGGATGAAAATGAGATTATCCAACAAATCGCGGGAAAAACTGACGAGGAAATAGATAAGATCTTTATCGCGGGAAAGCTTTCGGAGAACCTCGTTAACCGGCTGGAAGTATATCTTGATGTAGTTAAATATCCTGTTGCGGTGCGTTCCTCCAGTTTGCTGG
>JAGOGT010000060.1 GCA_017996595.1 Candidatus Cloacimonadota bacterium | reverse complement strand
ATATTGAGGATAAAGCTCGTGATCATAGCCCTGGAAAGCAAAGGCGGTATCGCTTTCGTAGATATCCAGAAAGAGATCCATAATCTCCGTGAAGCTTATCTCTGCCACGGCGGGATTGGGAGAGGGAGCACACAGCGAAATGCCTACCACACCTTTTCCCCATAGCTCTTGCGCTGCTTCCGCATGGTAAGGGTAATCGGTGATATCCACCTGTCCCCATAAGGCCATATCCACATAGGAGTGCTTATCAAAAAGCTCCTTGCGGGATTTTAGCCTGGTGGGATCAAATACGGGCTCCTCGGTATGGTAACTAAGCTCCGCCAGAGTGGTCCAACCGCCTTCCAGGGCAGTTTTGCTAAGCTTCTCCACATCCTTGGCCGCAGTAGCAGCCTTGCCCAGAATGTGCACATGAGGATCAACTCCGCCCGGAAGCAAAATAAGACCCTGAGCATCGATAACTTCAGTTTCATCGGGAGCATCGATTTCATCGGTGCTTACCTTGATGATCTTCTCGTCAAAAAGCATGTTCACCCTGCGCAAGGCAGTGGAACTGGTGGGCAAGAGAGCGTTTATCAGTAGTTTCATATTATCCAGTCTTGATTATTTCTGTCCAGATACGTTGCATATCAGGGCTTCCCTTTGATTTCTCTGATCAGGTATCCAATTTTTCGCATGATATCTGATTCAAAAAGTAACGGCATTAGCTCCTCAGCAGTAGGTGGTGTGCCATCCTTGCTGGTGTTGATCGCATCAGATTCTATCAATTCCCAGAAGATAGTCTCAGCTCTGCGAAGCGAAGATAGTGCATCTTCAGGCTTTCCAGAGGCCATTTCAGCCTGACCTTTTAACATCAGACCGTGCCCCAGGGCTTTAAGATTACCATACTCGTAATCTATTTTATTGCTCTTTGCCAGGTAAGCCAGGGTTTTATCATAGTTTTTTTGCCCATACTGGTAAAAGGCCAGCGAATAGAGAGCGAGGCTGTAGAGCTCCGCATTGCCTGCTTTTTTCTTTAGTTGCTTACGGTATTGGGAGGCCAGCTTTTCCAGATCAGACGCCAGCGCTGCCGATCCCTTTCCCAGATGCGTATCTGCCTGGAGCTTTGCCGATGCAAGCTGCAGCTTCACATCCAGGGGATAGCTGGCTTCATACCTGGCAAGCTCAGATACCAGGGTATAATCTTTTTCGTGCTGAGCCTTGAAAACGTCCAGCTGCACAATCAAGTATCCCAGGGAAGGCTCCACCTCTTTGATATAGCTGTCAGCATCCTTCCTACAGGGAATGAAGGTGTCAAGTTCGCCACTTACCAAGGCTGTCCTGGCCATAGAGCACATGCTGGAAGCCATACCTTGGGCGTTCGCGATGCTACGATAGGCCTGCAGGGAATTATAATAGCCCGTGTAAGCATCATCATAGCGCTTCATCGCTTCCCACTTCAAGCCCTGATTATAGTAGGTATCTGCATCCAGCTTGGCTTGTGGCTCAATCGGCGGTTTTATAGACGAACATGCAGCCAGCAACAGCAAGCAAAGCGAAATTACCAGGGTTTTCAAGGCTTCACCTCGTGCAGCCTTTCAGAAGCCGGTCCCTGCTTTTGCTGCGAAGGGCTAATCCCCTTGCGCAGAATGGGATTGTTATTCAGCGCTTCCAGAGTTTTCTTGGAACGCGCCAGATTTTCATTGAGGTTTGTCATCAGCAGATTCAGCTCAGGATCATTGATTCTGTCCAAAATCCCTTCCAGTTCTTCCATAGCCCCGGTAAGGCTATACAGCGTGGTACTTAGTGGCCGGATAAATAAGTCCATACTGGGATCGATGAGCCGGATCAAGAGCGAATCGGGATCTCCATAGTTATTTATTGCTACATTCAATCCCTTCATCAGGGCATCCACTTCGTCCATTTGGGCATTCAAGCCTTCGCTGATATCTGCCATATTATTCAGCAGGCGAATCGCCACTCCGGCATCAGGGTTCTTGTCTTTATTCAGATTTCTGCTGAGGATCGCCACTTCTGCCATAATCATACGGGCATCATTCATGCCGGCATTCACCTGTTCAGAGATATCGGCAACATTCACCAGCAGTCTGGGAACTACGCCCTGATCGGCATGATGATCTCCGGTAAGATCCGTGCTCAGCTTAGCCAGATTATTTATAATCGTGGATATAGCATCGCCCTGATTCGGGCTGATCAGCATCAGTTGCCTTTTACCTTCGCGGAAATCTGCGGAGAGTACCTGGCTTTCCTCCGGATAAGGAATCCTGGAGCTGCGATCCTGAACGAATTCCAGGGTAGTTTTATTAGTGATGGGATTGGTAGTTCTCAGTAGCACCGAGCCCTTCATCATCATATGTTTATAGCTATTCAGGATGTGAAAGGTAAGCCCGATATTACCATCCGTTCGCAGCCAGAATTTCTTCACCCGGCCGATCTGGAATCCCTTGAAAAGAATGGGGGTTTGGGGAGATAGACCGGTGGCATTACTTACCGTAGTATGATAAATAAATTTTTTCTCCAGAACGTGCTGCCGGATAGCGATAAAAACCAAGGCTACCAGCAACACCAGCACCGGAAGACTCACAAACGTGAGGACGATCTGATTGGCATGCTTTATCTTATAACTCATAATACATTCAATTACGCTCTGTTATTGTAATTTGAGGCTCTGTTTTTTGTCAAGCTTTTACTTGGATGTCCCTGCACAGCTTATCCCCAGTTTGTTCAGATTTATCACCAGATCGGCAAAGCCATCCCTGAAATCGTCATCGGCACTGGCAATTAGCAAGGGCTGCTGCTTGCTCACTTCTCTCAGAAAATCCAGCATTCTCTGCCGCTCCGTTTTATTCAGAATGTAATAAGGATCGTCGATCAACAGCAGTTCCGGCTCCGTTAAAAGACCCCGGATAACGCTCAGGAATTTCCGGTCGGCAGCATCGATCATCACCGGACGCAGATTGAGATCGATCTTGATCCCCAGCATTTTCTGCCATGCATGCACTTTGCGGTCAAATTCAGACAGACTCTTATCCTCAAATCTCTTTCTAAAGGGCAGCAGCAGATTCTCTCTCAGGCTCAGATTCGCCAGCATGATCCCTTCATCGAAAACGTAGCTGAAAACCTCCAGATGCTCCCTTTTGGCCAGGTAGCCATGGTATTCCTCATCATTCAGCAGCAGCCTGCCAGCTTCCAGGTCATCCACTCCAGCCAGTAACGCCAGAATGGCGCAGGAGGTTTTCTCTCCGGCCTCATGGATCACCGTGCATTTACCCGTAGTGAATTCCAGATCCAGCTCCCGCAGATTTCCGGAGCTGCAAACCTTGTAAAAGCCTATCTTCATATCAGCAACATCCAGAATATCCAGGTGACAACAATGTTTACAATGATCACCGTAAAGATGGAGCGCACCACCGTGCGGATTGTGGCTTGCGGCACTTCCGTGGATGCCCTTCCCACCCGCATGCCTTCATAGGAAGCCGTAATGGCGATGATAAGGCCAAAAATCACCGATTTCAGGATGCTCATCAGCAGCAGCGAAAAGCGCATTTCGGAAAACAAATCGTTCATAAAGGAATTGAATTCCAGGGGACTGAAGAACTGCGTGAAGAGCCAGCCTCCCAGAATCGCAATCAGATTGAAATACATGGTGAGCACGATCATGGCAATCACCACCCCCAAAATCCGCGACACTGCCAGATAACTGATCGGCGAGATGCCCATGGATTTCAGCAGACTGATCTCACGGCTCACCACCATGTTTCCCAGCTCTGTGGAAATCGCCGTGCCACTACGGGCAATCACTACCAGCGCCGTTATGATCCCGCTTAGTTCGCCAATCACGATTCTCACCAGGATGATATGCACCCAAATGCCCTGGCCAAAATTGTCCAGCAGCGCATAGCCCTGCATGATCACCAGGCCCCCAATCGCCAGCGCAATAAAGCCGATCAAGGGTAAGGCTTCATAGCCTGTAAACAGAATTTGCCGGATGACAACAACGTTACTAACCTGACGATTACTCTTGAGATTCCAGATCTCATCAATCACATTAGCCAGAAATAAAAAAAAGTCCTTTACGGACTTTTTTGGAGATAAGCGGTTCATTAAATACTCAAAGGCTTAGGGGATCTTATTTCAGGATCAAAGTCTTCTTTATGGACGTGTAACGCTGGTCCAAACTCAAAATAACCACATAGTTCCCGCTGGGAAGATACTCTCCGGTTTCGGTATAGCGATCCCAGGTAAATGATATTTCCTTATCAGCATAGCCGCTGAAGATATCGCTTACCACTTCCCCTTCCAGTGTTTCAACGCGGAGATACATGTAAGCCGGACTTTGAATCGTGATGTAAATATTGCAAAATTCATCCATGGGATTGGGATCAATCTCAAAACCCACTACTTCCTTGGCGCGAAAAGCATAGGCACTAACTGCAGTCAACAGCATGGCAGCCACCAGGGCCAGTAAAATTATCGTCTTTTTCATCGTTCTATCTCCGTTCTTTTCATACTCATTTATTAAAGCAAGTTCCGTTCCGAAACTTCAGATAATGATTGTTCCGCCAGCATAATCGCTCCCATCACTCCCGCTTGATTGCCATTGCGGGCCTGAAGAACCGCCATTTTATCGGCCTGAACCTTCTGCAGCAGGCTCTTTATTCCCGCTTCCAATTCATGCAGCTGATAAACTCCCACATCCATGCCGCCTCCACCAATCACCACCGCTTCCGGATCCAGACACTGCACTGCTCCGGCAATAGCCAAACACAGCTTTTTCAGCCCATCGGCAATGTAATCGCCGATCACTTTGTCGGAATGCCTGGCTGCCAATAACTGCGGCAGATCCATCAGGGTGTAGCGGGGATTCTCTTTATTCAGCCGTCGTCTGATCCCATCCACTGAAGCATAGGCTTCCACACAGCCTCTTTTGCCGCAATTGCATGGCAAGCCCTGCGCTTCGATGCATGCATGTCCCAATTCTCCGGCATAGCCATGGGCGCCGTGATAGATTTTTCCTCCTATCACCAGTCCGCTGCCGATGCCACTGCCAACCGTTATCCCCAGCACGTTTTGCATATTCAGGATGCGCGCTTCGGCCAGAGCCATCATATTGGCATCGTTATCACAAAAAACCGGGATTCCATGCTCCGCAGGAATCAGCTCCCGAGGGTCGTATCCAGCCCAAAAAGGCAGATTGGGATTTATTCCCACCACCTTACCACTGTCGCTATCAATTAATCCGGGGCTGCCGATACCAATGGCACTGATATTTTTCAGTCCCACCCTTTTATCGGTCTCCTCCAGGATGTGCAATACGATCTCCCTGAAGCTGGCAAGATCTTTCTTTGCCAATGGAATATTGCCGTAGTACATCAGTTTGCTGCTACTCGAGCCCAGTCCGAATTTCATGCCGGATCCACCAATGTCGATCCCCAGGTATGTTTTCATCATCTATCCATTTTGGTTTTTTATATTCACGTGCAGTGTAAACGCTATTGTCATGTAGATGCGATTTTTGTGCCAAAACTTATAATTGCCAGGAAAATGCTTTTAGGGGAGAAAAAAAAGAGTGGGGTGGGTGATGGGAGTTGAACCCACAACGCCCGGAACCACAATCCGGTGCTCTGCCATTGAACTACACCCACCACAGGGCATATCACTATCTGTGCTTTTCAGAACTTTAAATGGCACGCCAGAAGGGATTCGAACCCCTGACCCGCAGCTTAGAAGGCTGCTGCTCTATCCTACTGAGCTACTGGCGCATTGGCCTGCATGATTCTTTCCAATGCAGGGTTTAATAAAAAACTGGTAGCGGCGCAGGGATTTGAACCCCGGACCTACGGATTATGATTCCGACGCTCTAACCAGGCTGAGCTACACCGCCACAGTTTATAAAAAATGAGTCTCGCATTGCCGCCAAACTCATTTTAAAAATCATGGTAGCGAGGGAAGGACTCGAACCTTCGACCTTCGGGTTATGAGCCCGACGAGCTACCAACTGCTCCACCTCGCGTCATCGTTATGCCATGAAATTCTACCCCGGATATCTGTCAAGACAATTCTAAGGGAACTGGGAAAAGGGAGAAGGGAAAAGTGGGATAGTGAAACTCACCTGTAACTAATGCTTAGCTGCCATGAACCATTCCCAGCTCAGTTTGCAAAGTAGCGAGTGGGGTTCCGCTTTCACAAAGTCCATTACCAGTTCATGTTCGCCTTTTTCACAGCGAATCTGGTATCCCGTATCAAAATCCCTTTCCACCACCCAGTACGTTAAAGCTTCCACCGTGTTTGTGTAGAACAGCTTATCGTAAAATTCCAGGAGGCAATTCTCGCGATAGGCAACGCGCTCGGAGTCCGCTTTAAAATAGCAGTCACGCTCTCTGAAATTATCATTCACCAGCTGAAGCTGCGTCCAGTCCAATCTGTCCATCACACTGGTGTCCCCGGTATAAAGGCGATTGAGGATATCTTTCGCATCAGCAATCCGCGGATCTGGCGCATCTCTCAATTCTGCAGCCAGGGCAAGGGCCATAAACAGGAAGATTAGAATTACACACACTTTCATAATTGGGCTCCTTGATGATATGAATGGATAACTGGGCATCATGACTGTAATCTAATTCACTTTCTTTATATATCAGCAGATATCGCAGCTCTCTTTCTGTCAAGACATATCTCAAGGCCCTCACCGTACTGCCATATCCAGACATAGTGACGGACTCCGATCTGCCATATCAGCCATATAGGACTTACTTTTTTATCTCTCTAATATAGCTTTATCACAACGGCGTGTGATACAAGTTCCCAATTAGGTGACCATGCGATGCCCGGGCATTTGCATGGGCATCACATGGGCAGCACATGGTCAAGAACTTTGCCACCCGGCTAAAAGGCAGATCTGCAGTAGTATTTTCAGCCATCGCCCCGGAGAGCAGCGCCTCACCTATAGTCCGGCAGGAAACAGGACGCCAATGGCGGTCCCTAAGCCTTGAAGGATAGTAAATGGATAATTAGAAAGAAATACCTTGACAGAAAAACCATCTTGAAATACAAAGTACTTTGATGCT
>JAGOGT010000059.1:5127-7076 GCA_017996595.1 Candidatus Cloacimonadota bacterium | reverse complement strand
CTACACAGAGGCTTAGAGAGTATATAGTTAAAGGCTTTACCCTGGATGATGAGCGCTTGAAACAAAGCGGAGGTGGCAATTACTTTGATGAGCTGCTTGCCAGGATCAGGGACATCCGTTCGTCAGAGAAGTTATTCTGGCGTAAGGTACTGGATATTTATGCCACCAGCATTGATTATGATCCCAGGGCAGAGGTTTCCAGGGATTTCTTCAAAGTGATCCAGAACAAGATGCATTGGGCAAGCCATGGGCACACGGCTGCGGAGATTGTGTATCAACGAGCCGATTCCACCAAAGCAAATATGGGGCTAACAAACTGGCCTGGCGATATTCCCCGCAAAACAGATACCGAGATTGCCAAGAACTATCTGAATGAAAAGGAATTGGACGTTCTCAACCGGATCGTAGCCATGTATCTGGATTTTGCTGAGTTGCAGGCTATCAACCGTCAAGCAATGCACATGAAGGATTGGATTACCAAACTGGATGAATTTCTAAAGCTGAGCGGTAGGGATATCCTGGAGCATGCCGGAACAATAGCCCATGAAGAAGCGCTTCAGAAAGCAAATGCAGAATATGAAAAATGGCACCAGGCCCACCTTGAAGAACCAACAGAGGTGGAAAAGCACTTTCTGGAAACAGTGAAACAACTGAATCTTCCCAACCCTCAAGCTCACAAAGGGAAGAAGTAAAGGATATGTAATCGGGGATTTTTCTGTGCTGGAGGGCGGAAGAAAAATGAAAGTAATGAAAACTCTGTAGGGAGAAATGAGATGGCAGGTGATTCAGGTGAGCATACCATACCGCTTTTCTCTGTTCTGGAAAAAAATTCCTCACAGATTCCACGGATAACCCAGATACAAATGGAACGCGGATGACGCGGATGATTATGATTTATATGATTCTAAGCCCTCTTTTCTCTTTTTGTCGTTGTTTTTTATAATGGCGCTTCGCCGACCGCCACTACTCACTTTTCCCTTTTCCCTTTTCCCTTTTATCAGGGGTTAATGAAAAAAACCCCCGTTTTTGTCCCCAAATTCCATTTTTGTCCCCTCAGGAATAGTGAAGGCAGAATTTCCGGAAAATGCAAGCCTATCTAAGAAAACAGGAGACAAACAAAATGAAAGTAACATTCAAGTATGGAATCAAGACCTACTCCGGCACCGTGGACGAGATGACCTACGGTTCTTACAACGACGGGGGACTGTGCATCGGAAGGAAGCATGTAACCCCCACCCTCACTGCCAATAACACCCTGCGGGGTACCATCATGAAGAATCTGGCTGCGATCTATGGATCTTTGTCGTCCAGCTACAAGGACGATCTGAAGGTCTATGCACAGAAGAATGCGGCCAATGTGTCCTCCGATAAGGTTGCCCCCACTTCCTTCGCCATCTGGATGAAGATGATGTATCTCTTCTCCGAGCTGGATTCCGGGCATGTGGATCTCAGCACCGTTACCTACACCGATCTGCAGACGGTGGGCGCGGATATCACTTCCATCGCGGTGGCGGTGGCAAATGGCTACCTGGCTGAGGTAAGCGGTGCCGATACCCTTACCGCCACCATGTAAGGGAGGAAGCATGGGAACTACTAATGATCTGGTACGTGAGCTGGCCACCCGCATCAACAAGGTGGTGAATCTTCCCCTGGTGAATGAGCAGAATGAGCAGGCCGTATTCGAGCTGGTGATAGGAATCCTTCTGGGTTTCTTCATGGATGAGCTCGGAGCGCTTGCTGAGTAGTGATGATCAACGGCAAGATGCCGTTGCTACAGCGCTAACAATAATGCCGGAGGGGGAGCAATCCCTCTTCGGCGTTTTCATGCATTGGGAAGCTGACCTCCGAGTCGGCTACCATGCAGCGCTTGACATAAAACAACTTTATCGGGCTCCGTCCGCTTGGGGATTCGGAGATCCCCACCCTGAAAGATTTTCCTTGAACGATTT
>JAGOGT010000059.1:0-5027 GCA_017996595.1 Candidatus Cloacimonadota bacterium | reverse complement strand
GGAGATCCCCACCCTGAAAGATTTTCCTTGAACGATTTGCCAAGTTCCAGATAATGGCATTTCGGGTGAAAAAGTATAGTGAAAAGGAGCCCAAGATGCGAATTATAGAAGGTAAACTGGTTGCCAAAGGTTACAGAGTGGCAATAGTAGTTAGCCGTTTCAATGAAGCAATTGGCGGCAAGCTTTTGGATGGGGCGGTGGATTGTCTGCTGCGTCATGAAGTGAAGGATGAAGATATCCGGGTGGTATGGGTGCCGGGGGCATTTGAGATTCCCCTGGTGGCTCAGGAACTGGCTGCCGATGCCACGGTGGATGCCGTTATCTGTTTGGGAGCGGTGATCCGTGGAGCTACTCCGCATTTTGAATATGTGAGCGCGGAAGTAAGCAAAGGGATCGCGCAGGTTGGCCTGGCCAGCCGCAAACCGGTGATTTTTGGCATATTAACCACGGACAGCGTGGAACAGGCGATCGAACGCGCCGGTACCAAAGCCGGAAACAAGGGATTCAGTGCCGCCAGCGCCGCTTTGGAAATGCTGGGGCTATTTATGGAGTTACGCGGTGGGACAAAGGCGTAAAGCCCGCGAGATGGCCATTCAGTGCCTCTACTCTCTGGAATATGCAGAGGTGGAGGGAGAATTCCGGGAATACGGATTGCTGAATGCCTATCCCGAAATCTTGCAAAATCTGGCGGCGGGAGAGAATATCCATCTGAATTCGCCGGTTTATGCCTTTGCCGAAGAATTGGTGAAGAATACCATCATCAATATCGGGGATGTGGAGGCGGAGATCGAGCGCTTTGCCGATCACTGGAAGCTGGATGAGATTGCCAGGCTGGATAGAAGCGTGCTGTCCCTGGCTGTATATGAATTGAAGCACACCGGCACGCCACCGGCGATAATAATAAATGAGGCCATAGAGATTTCCAAGAAATACTGCAGCGAGCAGACCGGGAAATTCCTCAATGGCATTCTGGACGCGATTCAGAAGAACATGGGGCAGGAGCTGCCGGTTTAGCACATGAATAAGATCAGCTGTTCCGTGGGAATCTTTGCCCATAATGAGGCCGGAAATATCATCCACCTGCTGGAAGCATTGGTGGGGCAGATTCTGGAGAAGGCCAGCCTTACGGAGATCATCGTGGTTTCCAGTGCCAGCACGGATGGCACCGATAGCCTGGTGCGGGATTTTGCCACCCTTCATTCCCAGGTGAAGCTGATCACTCAAGCCAGGCGGGAAGGTAAATCAGCGGCGATAAACCTCTTTTTGAAAGAAGCGGGTGAGGATATCTGTGCCGTTATCAGCGGCGATGTGATCCCGGAAAAGCATACCCTGGAAAAGCTTCTGGAGGTTTTTAGCGATCCTCAGATTGGCGCCAGTGGGGGACGGCCGATGCCCGTGAATAGCACTGATAGCTTCTGCGGTTATGCCGTGCAGTTGCTGTGGAATTTGCATCACCGCATGGCCCTCATCAGTCCCAAGCTGGGAGAAATGATCGTATTCCGGAAAGTGATGGAGACTATCCCGGCAGATTCGGCAGTGGATGAGGCCAGCATTGAAGCGCTCATCAAAGCCAGAGGGCTGAAGCTGAAATATGTTCCCGGGGCAATTATCAGAAATAAAGGGCCGGAAAAGCTGAAAGACTTTATCAAGCAACGGCGGCGGATCCAGAATGGGCATCTGTGGCTGAAGCGTTATCAGCATTATCAAGTGGCATCCCAGGAAGGGAGCACGCTTTTAAAAGTATTTATCGCGGAACTGACGGAGCATCCTTCAGCCGCATTCAGGATGCTGGGAGTGATGGCTTTGGAAGCTTTCAGCAGGATTTTGGGCAGTTGGGACTACTATATCAAGGGCAAAAATCCTTTTGCCTGGGAGATCGTAAGCTCCGCAAAGAAAACACAATAATGAGAAAATAAATGTTATATATGATATTCAGGATAATCGGATACTGGCTGATGAAGCATCTTGGTGCGCCACGGTTGATGCCGATGAATTATACCGTTAGTTTACTTTATACCTGCAATTCGCGCTGTAACACCTGCAAAATCTGGAAGAAGCAAGCGCAGAATATGACCGTGGAAGAATACCGCAAAACCTTTACCAGAATCGGCAAAGCACCCTACTGGATTACCTTCAGCGGAGGAGAGCCCTTTTTGCGCAATGATCTGGTGGAGATTGTTACGGAGATCTACCGGATTTCCCGGCCCCGGATTATCAATATCCCTACCAATGGGATTTTAACCAAGAGCATCGTGGAAAAAACCAGGGCCATAGCCGAGGCTTGTAGCAAAGCGCAGGTGGTGATCAATGTTTCCCTCGATGGCATTGAGGAACAGCATGATGAGATTCGCAACGTGCCGGGAAATTATAAGAAAGCGATTGATACCTTTTACCGGCTGAAGGCCTTGAATCTGAAGAATTTGAATGTGGGTATCCACACTGTGATTTCGCGCTTCAATGTGGAGCAATTCACCTCCATTGCCAATGAACTGCTGCGCAAGGAACCGGATAGCTATATCACGGAAATTGCGGAAGAAAGGGTGGAGCTGGATACCATCGGCGCGGATATCACTCCCTCGCTGGTGGCCTATAAAAGCGCGGTGGATTATCTGATCCATCGCATCAAGAATAATAAATACCGGGGCATGAACAAGATCACCATGGCCTTCAGGATAGAATATTATAACCTCGTGAAGCGGATTATGCGCGATCAGAAGCAGGTGATTCCCTGCTATTCGGGAGTGGCTTCCTGCCAGATATCCCCCGATGGAGACATCTGGAGCTGCTGCATCAAGGCTAATCCGCTGGGAAACTTACGGCAAAACGACTATAACTTCAAGAAAATATGGTGGTCGCCAACTGCAGAATTGGAACGGCGCAGCATTCACAAAAAAGAATGCTGGTGTCCGCTGGCTAATGCCGGCTACACGAATATGCTGATGGATATTCCCACGCTTTTCCGCGTGTCCTGGCGCGCTTTTTTCAGATGGTGGAGCTAAGATGATCAGTGTTCTCAGCCGCGAATCTTCAGCCCCTAGCAGCATCTGCGAGGTTAATGCCTCCAAAGACGGACGCTACGGGTGGTTTCTGATGACCTGGCATCCCGAAAAGAGCCACTTTCTGGAAGAACTGGTGGCTGAGATCAAGCTGGAGATCATCAATTCCAATATCGTGAATGTATCGCGCATGGAGATTCAGCAATGGCTTGGCGCATTCGCTGCAGACCTGCATTGGAAGCTGCATGCCCTGCTGCGCAAAAGCGATCTGCAAGAAAAGGGAATTTCCCTCTTTCTGGGCGTGCTCTTCGATCATGAGCTCTTCTTTGTGCAGTCGGGAAGGATCTTTGCCGTTTTAGCCGATGCCAAAGGCATGCGCAATGTGGGACGCGACTGGAAGAACTATCAGGTGCAAAGCCAGGAAGGGCTATGCCTGATGGGTTATGCCGATAATGACCTGAAACTGAAAGCACAGCGGGTGCAGATCACCGAAAAGCAGAAGCTGATAGTTATGTCTGGCGATCTGGCGCGCAAGGTGCTGCCCCGAGTTCAGGATACGGCTACTATCAGCACCTTTATCGAGAGCTTTAGCAATGAGCCCCATCCCCTCTGGCTGATTCTGGAAGGTGGGCAAAAGATGATTAAAAGCAGGCGCAAAAAGCTTAGCAGGCTGCAAATCTCCAGCATTATCCTTATTACCCTGGCGATTTGTGCCTCCATCTACATGGTTTTTGGAAACCGCATACTGGATCAGTATCTGCATAAAGCCCGGCTGAGTATCCAGAAGGAAAAGACTATTCGCCTGGAGCAGATTCCTGCGATTCTGGAAACCAGCAACGAAAACCTGCGCAAATATATGGATCACATCGTTAATCTGCCGGCCCGGAACATCAGTATGGAAGTGGGCTGGACTACCGATCTGCCCTATGACGTTAGTCTCAGTCCCATCTTCAGCCTGGATAAGATTTTTCTCTGCAGCGACAAGCAGATCAATGCCTATGCCAAAAAGAACCGAAAGCTGCTGTGGAGCAAGGAATTCCCGGAGCGTATATCTTCGGTGCTGATGGGGCAGAATGCGATTCTGATTAGCCTTGTGAATCAGCAGGTGATCGGCATGCATGAAGATGGCGAAGTGCTGTGGCAGCAGAATATGCCCACGCATAGCCTGGTGGCCGATCGTTTCGGCACCTGTGAAATCGGCAGCAAAGATGATCCCCGCCTGGATCGCAGCATTGTGGTAATCCCTTCGCAGCGGGGCATCAGCGTTATCGATCCGGCCCGGGGGGAAACCTTCAGCAGCCTTACTTTAAAGCAAGATCTGGAATCCCTGTCCACCTACGATAACTTCGATAATTGCTTCTACGCCGTGGTGGATGGTGCCATCCTGAAGATAGACCTGAAGATAGTGAATTAGAAAATGAAACGCATTTGCCTGACGCTGCTTCTGAATCTTTGCCTGCTATCCGTGGCAATGGCAGTGGATAGCCCCATGCGTACAGGTTTGGCCCGCTTGCAGTATGATGGGGGAGGCGACTGGTATAACGATCCGGAAGTGCTGCCCAATCTGGCCAAATATGCCGGAAGCACTTTGGGAGCTAGCTTTCCCATCGATCAAGCCACCGTGAAGGCCTCTGATCCCAAGCTTTTCGAATATCCCTGGCTGTATCTCACCGGCCATGGCAATATCCGCTTTTCGGATAAGGAAATAGAGAATCTGCGCATTTGGATGCTGCGGGGCGGATTCCTCTATGCGGATGACGACTATGGCATGGATCAATCCTTCCGGCGCGAGATAAAGCGTGTGTTCCCGGAGCGGGAGCTTATCGAGCTTGATCCCGGCCATCCCCTCTTCAATAGCTTTTTCTCGTTCCCCGCGGGAATTCCCAAAATTCATCTGCACGACGAAAAACCACCCCAGGCCTTTGGCATCTTTGACGATGATGGCCGCCTGATCTGCCTTTATACCTACGAAAGCAATATCAGCGACGGCTGGGCTGATCCCGGCACCCACGACGATCCTCCCGAAATCAG
>JAGOGT010000058.1 GCA_017996595.1 Candidatus Cloacimonadota bacterium | reverse complement strand
GAGTGTGAGTTCCGGCTTGCCTGGCTCCTGCACAGAGATTTTTCACCAGCTGACCTTTGAGGTTATACACGGCTATCTCAACATCAGCTGGCTCTTTCAAGTCATATTCCAGCGTGGAAGCGCTGCTGAAGGGATTCGGATATGCAGAAATTGACATAGCAGGACTAAGCAATTCATCTTCTGCATCCGCTCCAGGAGTATAATAGATGCTAATTTGGGGTGTTTTACCGCTCAGCACCACATCCCCGGGGTTCTCTGGATAAGGCGGCGCTACATTGGAAACCGCCATAGCCCCATTTGCAGGATCGGCATTCTGGCACCGGAAGTAAGTCCCCGCCATCATCTGGCTGGCATTACCCTCATGTTTCACCATCATCACCAGGTTTTGGTTTTGCGGCAGCGTTAAGTGATTCTCCAGATTAAAAAGAATCTCCTCTTCACCCACCGGAAAGCTGAGCAGGCCATCATACACCAGGCTGAGCTGCGACGCGGGAATCCAGCCATTGGCCAGGTTGCTTTCGGAAGTAGTGCCCAGATATACCTGCACCGGCACATCCACCAGGGAACTATCCGGAAACTGGCTTTGAAAGGCCAAACTTGTGATGCTGCCATGCAGTCCACCAAGCTCCTCAGAGGTGTAGATGCACTCATAGAGGCTGTGCTGATGCGAAAAATCGATAGGTAAGGCGGAAGGCAGATCGCCGGCACCGTAATCAATATTCTCCACATTTCCCAAGGTAACGCTCACTTCATCTCCCACGGGTGCGATGCCAGCTCCACCCGGCAAAATCAGATAGGCCTGCATCCTGTAAATCCCATCCTGCAGCGGATGAATGTAATCCAAGGGAATATAATAACTAGCAGTAGGATATACGGTTATCGCATAGGGTTCATTGATCGGCTCCGTGTAGATCATCTGTCCATTGAGGCTGAAGCAGGCTATCGGCTGGCTGGGCCATTGCATCGTCCAGGCATCATTATTGGGATTGTATATTCTGATGCGCATATGCACTCCCTGATGATCGATGTACTGCATCACCAGGCTCCAATCCACCATGTTATGAGTATGCTGCCCTATATATACTTGTAAGGGATTTCCTACCATGGAATATGTCCTGACATTATCGACGTAGAGGTAGCCCTGAAAACTGTGATAACCTTCTGGAACGGTGATGGGCCAGGCTATGGGAAAATAAGCATAGGTACCGAAAGTATAGGTGTATGAATAGTAGCCTGAAGTGGTAGGCCAATAGGGAGTGGCACCATCCACAGCCACTCCCCACCAGGGATAGTGATGATAATTATGAATGGAATTTCCAGGCATCGCCTGACTGGGAGTGTAAACTACGAAAGTTAAATACAGGGTATCCGCAGTTTGTGAATCGTAACGCAGAGAAAAGCTTTGTTGAGCATAGCCATTAACCCCGATCAGCAAAAACAAAAAAACCAATGTAACGAATATGCATGAACGTCGTATCATCTTAGATCTCCTATATGTACATTTTTCATCCATGATCCTGTTTGGCCAACTAGTGTAGCAATATTCATTCCAATGTGTGAAAATAATCGAATATCTGCTTAGATCCCTCCCTTATCCCTCCTTTTTCGCGATCTTGGATGGTTCTTGGTTGGTAGTAGGAGTGAAAAATGAAGAATGAAGAATGAAAGCTGCGCTGGGCAACAACCGAGCGTTGCAGCTTCCAAAGAACCCACACGGTAAGCTATTATGGCCAGGCTATGAGTCTCCAATGGATTTCTCGGGAGCCCCATAGGAGGCTCGCCTGCTTTGTTTCATAAGGTTCTATGGAAGCTTATGCCAGTGAAGTTTTTGCGTAGCTATGGACAACATGGACGGTATGGACGAAATGGACAGCAAGCAACGATGAGTATAAAATGTGTTTCACTTTTTCACTTTTCCACCTTTTCACTACTGAAACCTAAAACCTGACACCTGTCTTTTCAACCCACTCGCAGTCCAAAACCAGCTTTTGCTTGACATATCCCTGCCCTTACAAACACTACCACACATTGGAAAATTGTTTGTAAAAACGAGGTAAAGAACATCATGCGGAAGCTAATGCCCCTGATCATAATGCTAATTATAGCCCTTAGCCCCCTCCTGGCACAGGAATATGACCTGGCCAGACCGGATACCTATCTGGATGCTTTCACCCGGGTTCGCGGTGACGCCAAGGGTGGAGAGACGCTGTATTTCTGGACGGGAAGTATTTATAGCATCGTTCCCGGCGAACGCAGAAGGGAGCTATTTGGATTTGAGGGCTTTAATATTGCCCGCACTCTTCCCGGCGAAGCGGGTTTCAAGCTGCTGTCCCGTGAGGCTGCCTTTTTCACCGATTACCAAAGCGGACAGATACTGGAAAAGTGGCGTAATCCCTTTACCAATACGGAAGTCCCTGTAATTCACATCTGGAACGACCCCGTGAATCAGGATATGGATTTTGGGATGGAGATGCTGCCCTATATCCACAAAATGCTTCCGGGCACTGATCTGGGCGAGGAATTTGCTTTCCACATGGATATCTTTCCCTTTTATGACAGCCCTCTGCCCCGCAAGGATTTCCCCGAATATTCCCAAAGCGACATCTATCAATCTGCGGAGTTCTTCCAGTTCTTTGCCAATAAAAGCGATCTGGCCGATAGCACGCTTTCTTCCGTGCCTGTGGATATCACCTGGAACCGGATCAGCCCCTGGATGCCCTTCATGAAAATGGGCGATAGAGCGGGACAACTGGTCTTCGTGTGTCGCGGACAGAAGCTGGAAGGCGGCTTTGAAGCCCTTCCCCCCAAGATTAAAGACTATGTGAAGCTGAATCATCCGGAGTTTGCGTTCGCTCCAAGCGAATGGACGGAACCCAATGCCACCAGCTGGACCTATTTCCGCAAGCTCTATGAACAAGGCCTCATCGAACCCCTGGCACCGGGAGGTGAAGAATGAAACGTTTGTTAATCCTGCTTTTAGTGCTCCTGGCAGGCAGCGCTTTTGCCCAGTTTGCCAATCCCTTCAGCGTGATCCGGCACAGCGCTAGAGACGCAAATGGCGATCTGCATCTGCGCTGGGACGATCTTAGCGCCGGCCTGGGAACCATGGAATGCTATTATGCTGCCGGAACCGGTAACTGGAGCAGCATTGCGGTTAACAGCCTGCCCAATCTAGAAATGGAGGCTCTGGCACCTTACAGTTATGGCCAGAAGCTACGTTACCGCCTGCGTTACAATATGGACTATATGGGCGAAGCGATGTGTGCCCTGCATCCTGCCTATTGGGATGCGGAGACCTTTCCTCCCAATATAAACCGCATGGCCTATATCGGCACTGATCCCACGGGCGATAGCCTGATGGTGTATAGCCCCAATCTGGACCTCGAAGAAAGCTATATGGCCATGGGTCCCGAAAAGCTGTATTTCAGCATGCAGAACGCCAGCGGGCTTTTCCCCACCATGAATACCATCACCAGCTTCAATATCTATATGGCCACGATCGTAAATCCCGAAACCGTGGTGGATACCCTTGCCTATGCCATGATCTATAGTTTCAATATTCCCGGAGTGCTTTCCAATGGCCTCTATAAGCTGCGTTACGACAGTGTTACCAGCATGCCAACCTTCACCCGGCTGGGAAACATCCAGGCGCAGGTATCTTCCGGAACTCTGCACATGGCTTGCACTTTGTCTGATCTCACCAATGATCCGGATTTCGGTGCCTGGCCAAATATGAGCAACACCCTGGCTATGACAGGGATGACCATGGCTATCACCATCGAAAACATGCAGCCCAATCTTGGCATCGGCGATTACAGCACTCCTGCCGTAGCCGTGATGGAAGATAATTTCTATCAGCAGACGGCCAATATCCTGCCCACAGTGGAGATAAGCTCCTTTGATTTTGATACTAATACTCTCACCCTCAGCTATTATGACAATCAAGGGGATTTCCCTCTGATAGCAGAAGTAAGAAGTGCTTATGGTATCCCCGTGGACGTATATCCGGTGGGCTCTGATTACAGCAATCCGGTTAGCTATGTTGCCCAGATACCCATTAATGAAGTAGGCGATTTGCCATGGAGATTCAGTGATAATGGCGTGGATTTTGTTTCGGGAATCTATCACGCTGTTGCCAATGATGATCCCCTCCAGGTGCCCACGGTTATTAGCTGCACGATGCCCAATCCCGTGCGGGAATTACCCCTGAAGCTAAAACTGGATGGCCTGTCCAGAGAACCGTTACAGGTGAATGTCTATAATCTTCGCGGCCAGAAAGTTGCCAAACTATATGATAATATGCCCGCTGATAAAAGCCTGGAGCTGAGCTGGAACGGGGTATCCAATACCCACAGGCTGCCTTCAGGCCTGTATTTTGTCGAGATTAACCAGCAGGGAAGGCGCAACTTGCACAAATTTATTGTAGCCCCATAAGGAGAATTAAGAAAGCAGATGTTTATTGATTTTGCCAGAATAAAGATTCAAGCCGGAAATGGCGGCGACGGAGCAGTTAGCTTTCGCCGCGAGAAATTCGTACCCAAGGGTGGTCCAGATGGAGGCGATGGCGGACGTGGCGGTAGCATAATCGCGATTGGCGACACCAACGTAAATACCCTTTTAGATTACCGTTACAACAAGAAATTCCACGCTGAAAACGGCAAACATGGCGCCGGAGGAAAGAAGAGCGGCCCTTCAGGCGAAAATATCATCCTCCGCTTGCCTTTGGGAACCGAGATCTTTGTGATCGAGGATGACAAAAAGCGCAAGATTGCCGATATCACCGATGCCGGGGTGGAAGTATTTTTAGCCAGAGGTGGCCACGGCGGCAAGGGCAATAGCAATTTCGCCACGCCTACTGATCAGGCTCCCCGTCATGCCACTCCGGGTGGACATGCTCACGAAATGGAACTGGAACTGGTGCTGAAGCTGATGGCCGATGTGGGCCTGGTAGGCTTTCCCAATGCCGGTAAATCAACCCTGCTCAGCGTGTTATCCGCGGCTCGTCCCAAGATCGCCGATTATGAATTCACCACTTTGGAACCCATGCTGGGCGTGGTACGCGTGTCCGATTATCAAAGCTTTGTAATGGCCGACATCCCCGGAATCATCGAAGGTGCGCACATGGGCAAGGGCCTGGGGATACAATTCCTGCGCCACATCCAGCGTACCAGCATGCTGCTCTTTCTCATCGATATTGCCACTGTTGATCCCGTAACTGCCTATCGCACCCTGCGAGCGGAGCTGTACCTGTACGATTCTTTCATGGATAAAAAGCCGCACGTAATCGTGATCAGCAAAACCGACACCCTGCCCGATGAAGAGCGTGAAGCAAGGCTGGCCGAGATTAGCGCCATGTTCAAAAAGCAATGCAAGGAAGAGATCTTTGCCATCTCCGCGGTAGGCCAGAGCAATCTGGAAGAGCTGAAATTCAAGCTATTTAAGATATTGCAAACCAATAGATGAATATCGACAAACTAAGTGCCTGGCTCTGCCTGAAACACGCTCCGGAACTGGGCATCAAGGGAACTCTGGATCTGCTGAGCAAATACCCCGATCCCTGTGCCTATATCGGTAAACCGGAGCACGAGCTCTATCAAAGCGGCCTCTTAAAAAAGAAAAGTGCCGAACATCTGGCCCAGGCTGTGCTCCCCCACGATTTTCCCCGCATGCTGAAGCTTTGCGAACGCCACGGCATTGAAGCGCTTTTTCTAAGCGATGCTGACTATCCCAAAGCCTTAAGAAGCATTGCCGAAGCTCCCCTCATCCTTTACTACACAGGAAATATGGACACCCTGGAGCATCTGCCATCGATGGCTGTAGTGGGCACCCGCAAGGCCAGTGCCTACGGCAAGGAGATGTGTGCAAAACTCCTGAAACCCGCATGCGAAAGGGGAGTGATGATCATCAGCGGCCTGGCGATGGGGATCGATACCGTTGCTCACCATACAGCCCTGGAAAATGGCGCCCCAACCATCGCCGTACTGGCTTCAGGACTGGATAGCATCTATCCTCCTACAAACAAGCCTTTGGCGGAGAAAATCACCCTCTCCGGCGCGCTGATCAGCGAATACGATCCCGGCTCCAAACTGGAACGCTGGAATTTCCCGGATCGCAATCGCATCATCAGTGCCCTGTCCCAAGCGGTATTCATCGTGGAAGGCGGGAAGGAAAGCGGCGCCATGCTCACTGCCAGATTCGCTGCTGAGCAGGGACGCCCCATTTTTGCCCTGCCCGGGAATATCAATATCCCCAATGCCGCAGGGCCCAATAATCTCATTCAGCAAGGCGCAGAGCTCATCTCCAGCGCCGAAGACCTCCTGAAGCTCCTGAAACTGGAAAGCCCCCAGGATGATCAGATAGAGCTCTTTCCCACCCTGGAACCCGATGAACAGCAGCTTTATGACCTCTTTCGGGAGGCGCAGCAGGAGCTATCCTATGACCAACTCCTCATCAAGACCGGCCTCAGCTTCGGCAAACTCTCCGTGCTGCTCCTGAATCTGGAACTGAAGGGAGTGATTGCCAAGAACCGGGGGAATAGCTTTATACTCAGGTGATCCTCCCACTTTTCCCTTTGCCCTGTTCCCTTTTACCAATTATCACTCTATCCACTCATCAAAGATCTATAGAGATTTATCATCTCTCCATATAACCTAAGGCGACAAAAATGGATTTTTGTGACAAAAACGCCGTTTTTCTCAATCCGACACAAGCAATTGGAGTTCAAAGCGCTGAAGCTAATCATACTTTTATCTCCCGATTACATAGCGCTTTGGACTTCAAATGCTTGCTCATGATCATACACGGCCTTGAAGTCCAAGCCGCCCATAAGACACATAATAAGAAATAGTTAGTTTTGGCGGCTTGAACTCCAATCGCTTAAATGGTTAGAGGAGTTAATGTGAAAGTAGTTCTTTCCTTTTCTCCTCTCTGATCATTGCTTCCAATTCCCCATAGCGAATATGCTCCCGGCCTGCGGTAAGGCTGCGGAGATCCTCAAAATTACCCCCGTATGCTGTCACCACATAAAACTGCTTATCCTCTTCGATAAACCACGCCGCCCAATTATTCACAAAACTGGTATC
>JAGOGT010000057.1 GCA_017996595.1 Candidatus Cloacimonadota bacterium | reverse complement strand
TCCGGCCTCGGTGCTGCTGGAATTGCTAAATACGAGAAATGCAAGCATCTCTATCGCCGAATCATGCACGGGGGGATGGGTTCAAAAGTTTATCACCGACGTTTCCGGAGCTTCGCAGTGCTACCTGGGAGGAGTGGTTTCCTATGCCAACAGCATGAAGCAAGAAACCTTGAAGGTACCCGCTGCCATCCTTGAGCTTCATGGGGCAGTTAGCACAGAATGCGCCAAAGCAATGGCCAAGGGAATAAAAAGGTTGACAGAATCAAGTTTCGCAATTTCCGTTACCGGTATCGCAGGACCAGAGGGTGGAAGCTCTGAAAAACCTGTAGGGACAGTATTTTTTGGATTTGAAACCATGGACAATAGCTGGACCAGTAAGCAGATATTTAATGGGGAGCGAGATTCCATCCGGCATAAAGCTGCTGAATTTGCGCTCCTGGAAATGATTAAGTACCTCCAAGGCAGGAACATTTGAAAGTACTGATAATAGGCAGCGGTGGCAGGGAACACGCCCTGGCCGAAGCGTTTGCCAGAAGCAACAAGATTAGCAAGGTAACCGTAGCTCCCGGAAATGCGGGAATCGCCAGGCAGTACCCTTGCGAGGAGCTTTTTTCACATTCGGAAATCCTGGAGTATTGCCTCCGGGAAAAGATCGATCTGGTTTTTATAGGCCCAGAGCAGGCTATTGCCGATGGATTGTCTGATTATCTGCGCCTGCATAAGATCGCGGTAATTGCTCCCAGTATGATGGCGGCAAAGCTGGAAAGCAGTAAAATTTTCGCCAAGCTGTTGATGAATTTCCACAATATTCCCACGGCACAATTCAGATCATGTGGCAACAAAGAAGAAGCTTTAATAGCAATAATGCAATTTGGATTCCCGGTAGTGATCAAAGCTGATGGCCTGGCCGCGGGAAAAGGGGTTATCATTGTTCACGATCCGGACGAAGCCAGCCTGGCGCTGCATAATCTGCTCCCCGAGAATGGAGATGGCCGGATAGTAATCGAAGAATTTCTGCAGGGCTGGGAAGTGTCGCTATTTGCCATTTGCGATGGCCAGAGCTATGTCAGCACCGTATTTGCCCAGGATCACAAGCAACTTTATGATTATGACGAAGGGCCAAATACCGGAGGAATGGGCGCTTATGCTCCGGTTCCGGAGGCTGAAAAATACCGCAAAGAAATAGAGGAGAGGATCATCTCCCCCACTCTGAACGCGATGCGTGAGCTTGGCTATCCCTATGAAGGGATATTGTATTGCGGACTGATGATCACCAAAGACGGACCCAAGGTAATAGAATTTAATTGCCGGCTTGGGGATCCGGAAGCTCAGGTGGTTTTGCCCCTGCTGAAAACGGATTTTGCCTTGCTATGCGAAGCAATTATAACAAAGAAGATACATGAGATAAAGCTGGAATTCGACTCCCAAACAGCTTTGGGAGTGGTTCTGGCAGCACCGGGTTATCCCGGAAAATACCCTCAAGGAATGCCCATCACATCCCCGGCAGAGCTTCCTGAAGGAGTATATTTTTCCGGGGTGGGAAAGGCTGAAGGCTCGTTAATATGCTCTGGAGGTAGAGTGCTTAGTTTGGTTGGCAAGGGTAGAGATTTAAATACTGCAAGATCAACTGCATACCTGAAACTAAAGGAATTCTCGTTTGAGGGAATGACTTACCGCAATGATATCGGTTTACGCCATAACACCTTATGATGATGGAGCAACAAATGCATAAATTCCTTGTAATCCTCCTGCTGCTAATTCCCATAGCGCTCACGTGCACTCCCTTCTTGCTTGAAACAGAAAATCAAGACGCACTCCAGATTAAATTCGCTGTTCCGGAATATAGCATTGAGAATATCAATATCGATGGCGCACAGTGGAATAGGATAATTTGTGACGAAGGCCAGATCCACGGGGAAGAAGGCTTTCCGGAATTAAGAGTTTTCTCGGTACCCATTGCCATCCCGATTGATGGTGATATCAGTATATCCGTATCCTCAAAAACCAACAGCAAGCTTACTAATGTGAAGCTAAAGCCTGTTTCCACCCTCACTCTGGGATCAAACGAGCCCTTGTACAGCAGCAAAGCCAATCTGAATGCCTATCGCAATAGCGAGTTTTATCCGATCCAGATCGTTCAAAAAGGCGAAACGGCCTTTATCGGCAACCGCAGATTTATACCCTTGATGGTGTATCCATTCCAATACAATGCCGCCAAGGAAGAGCTAAATGTCTTTTCTGAAATTAGCATCGAAGTGTATATCACGGGAAATAAAAACCAGGCTAAGAACTGGCAAACCGCCAGCAATCCGCTGGATAGCGCTAAACCACCTTTCTTTTTGAATGACGCCAGTTCCAAAGCCTGGAGACTAGAAAAAAACCGGGCCAACGATTATCAGAGCCCCAAATACAGATCAAATACGGCTAGCGAGATTCAACTCGTGGTGGACAGCGAGGGAATATATCAAGTAGAATACCAGTACCTGATGGATTACATCACGATGATGGTGGATTCGCTGCAGATCGATATGGCCTGGACTCCGGCTTCTGTGGATCCGCGCAATCTGGAGCTATCTGATGAATACGGCCAGGTGCCAATCCACTTTCCGGGCGAAACCGATGGAAGCTTTGATCCTGGTGATTACTTTGAATTCTATGGAGACCGGCATAAGGGAGATCTGGGATATACAGACGACTTCACGGCTGAAAATGTTTACACCCTGAAACTGGTGGATAATTACGGAGCCAGAATGGTGGTGGAAAATGGTGGCTTGATAGAATCTGTGTCTCTGAACTACATCGTTCCGGATGCATATCAGGAAACTGTGCATATCGAGGAACAGATGGTGAGCGACAAATTGGGACGAGGCTGGACATCCATGAATCCCAATTATTACAAGGAAGATGTGTGGTTCTGGAAAAAAATCAATGCTCCGAATCTCGAGATAATCCCCTTTCAATTGCAATACCCCAAGGAAACCACCATCAGAAACGCTTCCGCTAAGATTTCGCTGATGGGCTTAACCTATTCGGACGAACTGGGACCCAATGAATATGATCATGAAGCATCGATCCGGATGAATCAGGCCATGATCAATACCCATACCTGGATCGGGCAAACGGAAAAAATCTTTGAGAATGCCACGCCGATCTCCAACACCTTCCTTTTTCACGGAACCAATAACCTTTATATCAGCCTTTCGGGAAATACGGTGATGGGTGATAGAGAACAGGTAATGCTGGACTATGCGGAATTGACCTATTGGCGCGAATATAAAACCGATCTGGATTACATAAAATTCACTAAGCCTTCGAATCGTCCCAGTGGCTTGTATCAATTTGAATTACAGGGCTTTTCCGATGCAGATGTATCTGTTTACAAGATCGGATCCAGTATCTTTAATAACTTGCAGATAGAGCCTTTTAATCTGGAAGGGGTTGCCCCCTGGACTGTTACTTTTCAGGATAGCGTTTCTTCCAATGCGGTTCGCTATTATGCCGTTTCAGAATCAAATAAGAAAACCCCTAAGAACCTGCGCTTAAACTTTAGCAGTGACCTGAAGAATCCCGATAATTACGCTGATATAATCGTGATCAGTCATCCCAGCCTTGTAGCTGCAGAGGGGACAGAACTGCTGAAAGATATCTGGGAAGCCGAAGGATATCATGTTAAAATAGTTGACGTCCAGGATGTGTATGATGAATTCAATAGCGGCATTGTGGCTGCTGAACCCATCAGAGATTTCCTGAGCTACGCATGGAATAACTGGAGTGAACCTCAGGTTCAGCATGTAATGCTGCTTGGCGAAGGTGTGGATGATACCCGTGATAATAGCCCTTCGCGGATATATAACTTGATTCCTGTAAAAAAAACCTGGACCTACAAGCATGGTGCCACGGCCAGCGATAACTGGTATGGCTGCATCGTGGGTAACGACATCGTTCCCGATATCTCCATATCCCGATTAAGTGCCTGGACCCCCGAGCAAGTTCTTGATTATGCCAATAAAGCTGATACCTATCACAACAATCCTCAATCCTCGAGATTATGGAACAGCCATTTAACCTTCACTTCCGGAGGTAAGATCACCGATGGGGACGACATCTTTGCTCAGCAATCGGAACGGATCAGACGCCAAAGCGTGCCCCAGGATTATCGGGTTACGCGGGTATATACTTCCACGCAAACCGTAAGTCCGGAGTATTTTGGCGGCACCTTCAATCTGAAAGATGCCATCAATTCCGGAACCCAGTATGTGCAATTTATGGGTCATGGTGGCGGACGTATCTGGGCAGACTATAATCTCTTCAATTTTAACGATGTAGCCACCCTGAATAACCAAACTTATCCCGTAGTGCTGTCTCTGGCTTGCTATGCCTCTGCTTTCGATACAAATGGTATGGCCTCGATCAGTGAAGCACTGATATTGCAGCCTGAAAAAGGTTCGATCGGTTCGGTGGGATTTACCGGACTTGGGTATCTGGATCAGGATGAAGGATGGGGCCAAGCCTATACCGAGGCCTTATTCACCCAGGACCTCCCCAATGTGGGAACTGCCATGACCTATACTCTGGCAAGATTCTTCACTTCCACCTCCTCAGTTGCGGCCCGCTATGCGCTGATCAACGCTGCTTCATACTTGGGAGATCCCTTAATTAAGCTGAGAAAACCGATATCCGGGATTCCAGTATCGGCAGATAACTATATTCTTGCTCCCGGAGATACTTTGCGGGTACATGCTCAATTTCCCCCAGATGTATCCGCAGCCAGATTGCACATCATGAAACAGAGCGAACAGATTGTGAATGTCCCCTATGACCTTCCCGTTTTCCCGGACGGTTCGTTCCATGCTAATTATGCGCTAAATGACAGTATCGCGGGCATCACCCGTAAAATCTATGTTGCCGGATATTCCGCTACCGATGAATACATCGGTACTTCCATGTTTGCCGTAGGAAGACCGGTTATCAATCACCATGCTATAAGCCCTGCAGAACCGGCGTGGACTGATTCTGTTTCCTTCTCGGCAAGGGTATTCAGCCCGGAGCCGATAACAAGCATCAGCTGCAAGGTTTGCACGGATAGCGTGAACACCAGCGTGGTTTGGGTCGATCTGCCCATGCAGGTTTCTCCCACAGATAGTACGCTGTACATTAGCACCGCCAAACTCCCTCCCCAAAGGACGGGTAAGGATATACGCTATAAGTATGTGCTGTCCACCGCTGAAAACAATGCCGAGTCCTTTATGCAAACATATATGGTGAGAGGACCGGATTTGTTCCTGAATGAACTCAAGCTGGAACAGGAAGGCCAAAGCCTGGTGCTGAAGGTGAGAGGGACAAATATCGGTACCGCGGGATCCCTGACTACCGATCTCAGGCTTTATCAGGGAGCATCTGCCAGCTCCATGACCCTCTTTTCCACACAAACTTATGATGCCCTGGATGTTGGCGAAGTGAGGTGGGACAGCATTGATCTCACCGGCTTGCCCAGCAGTAATCTCTATCTGGAAGTGCGGGTAAACTCCAGCAACAGCTTCCCGGAAATGCACCTATTCTTCAATACTAATAACGTTATCAGCATGCAGGTACCCTTCAATTACCAATTGGTGGATGAAAGCGGAGCCAGCATCGCCAGCAACGATAGTAACCTGATGTGCGTTATCCCCGCGAATCTAGTTCCAGATGGCGAACAAGCCATGTTTTCTGTGAAGTCCCTATCTCCACTGGAGCCGCTGAATCAGCCGGATGTGCATAACATCATGCTTCGAACTGCGGATTCTATCTCTGGCAATATTGATTCTGTGCCTTATGAAATTGCTGTTTACCAAAGCGGCATCGCTGATTCTGCCGGCGTATTAGCCAATGGTAAGAGATTCACCTTAACCTTCTTCTATAATCCCACCGATTCACTTACTCAACAGCAGGAGAATTCCAATTCCTACAAGATTTATCGTTATAATTCCACTTTCCAAAAGTGGATACACCAGGGTGGTTATGCCAATGTAACTGCCAATTCGGTTAGTTTTGAAGTTAACCGGGTGGGAATCTATAGCCTTTTCCGCAATACCGATGGTAATGTGCCCACCATCGACGTAAATGTTCAGGATCAGGAATTTACGGTGGGGGGATATATAGCCGGCGACGGAGTGATGTCCTTGCTTTTATCAGACGCCAATGGTATCGATGTGATCGACAATTCCATCAAGCTCTATCTTAATGGCGTCCCTGTGCCCGAAGCAGAGTATGTAATCAGCGTGAATCTGGAAAACATCAATCGTATCCCTATCAAATACCAGCTGAATCTTAGCCGCGGAAACCATGAACTAAAAGTGGATTGCAGAGATCTGAATGGCTCTTTCAATACTCGTGAGATTCTATTCGTGGTAAACGATCAATTTGACGTGATGAATCTGGCTAACTATCCTAATCCTATCTCGGGCCGGGCCGAGGACCCCAAAAATGATGGAAGAACCCGTTTCACCTATGTGCTTACCGACGATGCCGATGATGTGAAGATAAAGGTCTACACGATCAGCGGACGCCTGGTAAAAACCTTTTCCAATCTGCCTGTGGGAGTAGGATATCATGAGTATCCCCGCACCGTATATGGTTGGGACTGCAAAGATGAATTTGGATATACTCTGGCCAATGGCGTTTACTTTTATCGGATTGTTGCTTCCAAGGGAGGCAAAACCATCGAAAAAACTCAAAAAATGGCCATCTTGAAGTAGGGAGGGAGTAAGATGAAACGCATAATGATTATAATTCTGCTTGGCTTGATCGCAGTAGTTCCCTTGTTCGCCGGACGCTATGCCGGAGATTTTATGATGATCGGAGCAGGCGTGAAAGCCTTGGGAATGGGGGGAGCTTTTGTCGCTCTGGCGGACGATGGATCAGCCCTCTATTGGAATCCCGCGGGCTTAAGCCAGATAAGGGATTCCGAATTATCGGCCATGCATGCTTTTCTATATGGCGGCTTGGCTTCCTATGATCATATCACCTTTGTTCAGCCTTTGCCAAATCAGGTGTCCATAGGCTTCAACTGGACGAGACTCTCAGTATCCGATATCCCCCATTTCAGTGAACAATATCTCATCGGAACCAACGTGGACCAGCGGATAAACAACAGCAT
>JAGOGT010000056.1 GCA_017996595.1 Candidatus Cloacimonadota bacterium | reverse complement strand
GATAGATATAAAAAGCAATTGACACAATTCCTTATCCAGGTATGTGGTTACCCAAGCTAAAAGAAGGATAAGAAAATGAAGATTAACATGACGCGGGCTTTTATTGAAAAGCTCCCCAAAACGGATTTGCACGTGCATTTGGATGGCAGCGTGCGCCCCGAAACGATTATCGATCTGGCCAAAAAGAATGGCATAAAACTGCCCACCATGGATATAAAAAAGCTGCGCGCGCTAATCGTATGCGGCGAAAAGACCGAAAGCCTGGAAGACTATCTGCGCGGTTTTGATATCGTGAATATGGTGCTGCAGGATAAGGAAGGGCTAAAGCGTGCGGCCTATGAACTGGCCGAAGATGCCTCCAAAGAAAACGTCCGCTACATGGAAGTGCGCTATTCCCCCATTTTGCATACGCATCAGGGACTGAAGCTCACCGAAATCTCCCAGGCAGTGATCGATGGCCTGAAAGCCGGAGAACGTGATTTTGCGATCAAGACAGGCGTAATCATCTGCGGCATCCGGAATATGGATCCCACTACCTCGCTTAAACTTGCAGAACTGGCGATTGCCTTCAAAAACAAGGGCGTGATCGGTTTTGACCTGGCTGGAGGGGAATATAATCACCCCGCCAAAGATCATAAGGAAGCCTTTGATCTGGCCCTGAAAAACAATCTCAATATCACCATCCATGCAGGCGAAGCCTATGGCCCCGAAAGCATCCACCAGGCCATTCACTATTGCGGCACGCATCGCATCGGACATGGCACCCGGCTGGTGGAAGATGGCGACCTGATGAACTTCGTGAATGACCATCGCATTCCGCTGGAGATATGTATAAAAAGTAATTTCCACACCAAGGCAGTGGCCAATATCCGCAGCCATCCCATCGATTTCTATATCGATTATGGCCTGCGGGTAACCATCAATACTGATAATCGCACCATCAGCGACACCACGGTTACCGATGAATATATGCTGGCCATCAATGAGCTGGGATTGGATTATCCCACGGTTAAATATGTGATTTTAAATGGCTTCAAGAGTGCCTTCGTGCCCTATAAAGAACGGGTGCGGCTAATCAACCAGACCCTGAAGGAATTCGATGAGATCGAAGAAGCCGAACTGAAAACCAAGATCAAAGTGAAAGAAAATCTCTAAAAGACAGGAAACACGTGATTAAGACCATAACAACCGCTCTGGAAAACGCGCATTCCCTGCTGGGACACTTTCTGGCAGAGGAAGAGAATATCCGGATGATAAAGCGCATCACCACGCAAATGGCAGAGGTTTATGAACGCAAAGGTAAGCTGATTATTTTCGGTAATGGCGGCAGTATGTGCGATGCCATGCACTTTGCGGAAGAGCTAACCGGAAGGTTTCATCAGGATCGTGCTGCCCTGCCGGCAATTGCCATCAGCGATCCCAGCCATCTGAGCTGTGTGGCCAATGACTATGGTTATGATATGGTTTTTGCCCGTGCCGTGGAAGCCTATGCCCAGCCCGGAGATATGGTATTCGGTATCTCCACCAGCGGTAATTCGGCAAACGTGATAAAGGCCATGGAAGCCGCTGCCACAAGGGATTGCTTCACCTGTGTGCTTTTGGGCAAAGACGGAGGAGCTCTGAACAACATGGCGGATTTCCAGATCATCATCCCCAGTGAGGATACCGCCCGCATTCAGGAACTGCATGGCATCATCATCCACATCCTCATCGAAGGGGTGGAGAAGCTGCTTTTTTCCAAAGACGATGCCTACATGAAAGATGTGAACCAAATATGCTAAATAACTTAAGAGGAACAATGCCCCTACCCAAGATAAAAATACTGCTGCTCACCCTGCTGACGCTGCTCAGTTTCAGCCTGCAGGCCGATTATTATGACAGCGTGATCAACCTTACCGGCGATGCGCTGTTCAATGGCCTCAGAAACTTGATCGATAACAATACCAATACCAGCTATGATGATTCCAAAGACGTGCTCTTTCAAACCCTGGAAAACGTGAATGGCAATGTAACCTGCGTATATACCGGACAGGTTTACTATGTGGGCTATAACTATAATGGCAGCAACAATCCCAATACCGAGCATACCTATGCGCAAAGCTGGTTCAATGGCAGCGATACCAGCAAAAAGAAATCCGATCTGCATCATCTGTTTATCACAAATTCCGTGGTGAATAGCTCACGGGGAAATTATCCCTTCGATATGGTGCATAATCACAGTACCGCCAATGTGTATTACAACGATACTCCCCGCCAGAGCTACAGGGGAAATAACTACACGGGACGCATGGTTTTCGAGCCGGCTGATAGCTTCAAGGGCAATATCGCCAGGGCGGTGCTCTATTTCTATACCCGCTACAGTGGCGAAAGCCTCACCCAGCAGAGCGTTAATATGCTGCCCACGCTGCTACTGTGGCATGTGGCCGATCCCCCTGATGCTGCAGAAGTTACGCGCAATAATGGTGTGCAGGCCTATCAGAATAACCGCAATCCCTTTGTGGATCATCCGGAATTTGTTGCCCGCATTTGGGGTGGCACCGATATCGCAGATGAAGTACTTCCGGGACTTAGTGAATTGCTGCTGTCCTCCGGTTATCCCAATCCCTTTGCCGATCAGATATCCATCGAGATTAGCGGAAAAGCCCCGGGAAATGCCAAGGCTACCATCTATAACCTGAAAGGGCAAAAAGTGTATCAAAGCACGCTCAGCCTTCCCGGGGATAAATACACCTATAGCTGGGACGGACGCGATGCCGGGCACCAGGAAAGCCCCAACGGCCTGTACTTTTTGGTGGTGGAAAGCGGCACGCAAAGAGCGGTAACCCGCTTCATCAAGCACCGGTAAAGCTAATAAGCAAAAAAAATATAAATAGCGGGAAAGCCCTCTTTCCCCAGGGGATGCTTCATGGCCGCAGGCTTGCAGATTACGGAATACCGTTGCTCTGTTCCGGCTAAGTATATTCCGGAGTTCCTTGGCTATTTCTATCCTCCCGAACAGCATCGCCAGCTGCCTTTTTCGCAGCGGATCGAAGCGGGAGCGCTGTTTATCGACGTAAGTTCCTTCACGCGGCTCACCGAACAGGCTACTGCCAAAGGGCACTATGGCGTGGAGATCATCACCGGGGTGCTAAACAGCTATTACGAATTGGTGAATCGCTGCATCAGGGCAAATGGCGGAGAGATAGCCAAATTTGCCGGAGACGCGATCTTAGCCCTGTTCTTTGGGGATGAAGCCAGCAGTATGGCCGCGATCAAGGCTTGCGGCGATAGCCTTGCCAGGGGCTTATGCAAGCTGAACAAAGGCATCCATAAACGTTATGGCTTTGTGCTTAGCTTTCACGGCATGGCCTATTGGGGATCAAACAGCCTCATTGTTTTTGGCAATCCCGAATATCACCTGGATTACATCATCTATGGGAGTGGTTTGCGCCGGCTCTTCAAAGATGGGGTTCCCGATCAGCTAAACAAAATCGTTTGGCTAAACAAAGGCAAGCAGACCAGCGCGCAGGATATAAATATCGAGGTGCTGCGCAGAAGGAAAAACACCCTCAATCCCAATAGCTACCTTCCCCTGCCCTTGCGTGACGCCGCGCTGAATAAACGCTTTTCCGCGGAACTGCGCAATGTGGCGCTGCTCTTTCTGCGTTTGGATGCCAGGCATTTGAAAGGGCAATATCTGAGGAATCTGGACAAGGCTTTCCGGCATATTCAGGCCTGCGTTTATCGCTTTGAGGGGATGGTTAGCAAAACCGATTATAACGAGAAAGGCCTGGTGGTGATCTGCACTTTCGGCTTCCCCGTGGCGCATCTTAATGACGTGCAGCGTGCAGTTTTTGCGGCCAGGGCGATAATGGATTATGCGCACAAAGGCATCTTTCGCATCGGCATCACCTACAGCAATATCTATACCGGCCTGCTGGGAAGCAAAGCACGCCACGAATATGGCATCATCGGCTCCGGAGTTAATGCCGCAGCCCGTTTGATGATGGAAGCAGAAGCTGATGAGATCCTCATTTCCAGCCAGATACTGCCGCATGTGGAGGTTCGCTTTGCCACCCAATACCTTAAACAAGCCCTGGTGAAAGGCTTTCCCCAGCCCATTGAGATTCATAAAATCACCGCGGAATTGCCCGTTTCGCATCACAGCCTCTCCAAGCTCTTTGCCGCGCAGAAGATCGTGGCCTGGCAGCAGGAAATGGATAAAATCGTAGCCAGTTGTCTGGCCAAAGAAGCTGCCCATATCTTTATTGCCGGAGAACCGGGAACGGGGAAAACCTTCGTGCTGTGGAATCTGCTAACCAGGCTGCACCGCAGCGGCAAAGCCATTGCCATGCTCCCTCTGGAGGAATTCAATCAGGCCACGCCCTATTACCTGATTCATTTTCTCCTCAGCGAATACTTTGGTATCCCCGACGCCATGTCCCATCCCGACAAACTGGTAGAACTGCTGGGACTGAGAGCCGGGGAACTGAATACTGAAATGCTACAGCAATATTTCAAGGCTTCCACAACCAATCATAAAACCGATTTCGACCGCAGCATCATCCAGGATATTATCTTCGACCAGCTTAATCTGCTTTTGGAACAGCTAAGCAACAAAATCAATATCCTGGTGGTGGACAATCTGCATTGGTGCGATGCGATGTCCCTGAAGCTGCTGCAGAAATTTGCCGCCCATAAGCAGCGAACTTGCGATTTGATTATCACTTCCCGCTATGGAGCGCACCGTGAGCTCTTTGCCGAACCGGAAGTGCTGCTGGAACTGCATAACCTGCCTGAAGAGAAGGCCCACGAACTGATCAGCCACCATCTGCCCCTCATTGCCGAAGACGCCGCAGCCTATATCCTGAAGCTCAGCGCCGGTAATCCGCTCTTCATCACGGAACTATGCCGCCAGATCAGGCTGCATCAACAAAAGCACCGCCTTATCACCCTGGCGGATATCCTTAGCCTCGAACGCCGCGGAGCCCTGCCTCACACCATCGAAAATCTCTTTGTGCAACGTCTTACCTATTTTGATCCCGATATGCAATACCTGCTGAAACTGGCGGCCATCGTAGGCAAGGCCTTCACCCTGGATGAACTTTCCATCCTGGATAGCGAACGCCTGCAGGACACCGTTATCGACCTGCTGAACTCCCTGGATAGCGATAGTGTCATCAGCCGCGCCAATATCACCCCCGATATCGTGTATATCTTCACCAATAACCTGATGCGCGAAGCCATCTATAATACCATCCTCCTCTCCGAAAAGAAAGACCTCCATTCCCAAATCGCCAGACACTATGAACAGGGATATGAGGAAGGCAAAAACGACGATATCGAGATCATCGCCAATCACTATATCCTCGCTGAAAATCCTGCCAAGGCCAATAAATTCAGCATTCTGGCCGCAGCGCGTAACTATGCCCTGGCCAACTTTGAGGAAGCCAGCTATTACTATCAAATGGCCCTGGACTACTCCGACGACGAGGAGCAAAAGAACGAGCTCTATCTCTGCCTGGCTGATTCGCAATTCTATCACACTGAGCTGGACAAGGCCGCAGCGGTTTTATCCAATATGCCCATCCCCCCCGCGCATACTGAAAACTACGCCCGTTACATCTATTTGAATGCCAAGGCCCATTACCTGAAAAATGAGTATCAAAGCCTGATAGAGCACGTTAATAAGGCCGCAGAGAAGATTCCTTATGGGCATCATTACTACCTCACCATGATCTTTTTGGCCGATTCCCTGAGAGCTATCAACGACATCTCCGCGCTGCAAAAGCTGCTTGCCTCCTTGGGCGGGGAGATAAACAGACAGCTTCGCGCTTATGATATCCCCGGCCTTTGCTATCACGACAGCGATTTTAAGCTGCTGATCTCCGCCATCAAGCATCAGCAGCTTCCCGATAGCATCCACGACACCCTTTATTACATCTGCAAGCTGGAAGGAATCAACGGCCAATTGCAATTAAACCGGGGAAATCTGCACAGTTCCGCCACCCATTTTCGTAACGTTCTGGAATTGGCGCGCTTCCTGGACGACAATATCAGCATCCGCATCGCCTATAATTCCCTGGCCAACCTGCTGGCCAAACAGGGAAAGCTGAGCAGTGCCATGCGCTATTATCAAAAAGCCAAAACCCTTTGTGAAAAGAGCGGCGACCGCTATGGCTACTCTAAAGTTATCATGGATATCGGCGTAATGTACCGTCAGCAGGGAAATACCTCCGCAGCCTTGGAAGCCTACACCCGCAGCGAAGCTATGGCCAGCCTCATCGGGAATAAAGCCCAGCAGGAAAATGCCATCTACAATATCGGGATCATCCACTACCAGGAAGACAGGCTGGATGAGGCCGAAGCGAGCTTCATGAAAGCTTTGCAACTGGCCACCGAAATCTCCGACAATTTCGGCATCAGCTATGCCAACGATGCCCTGGGTGACCTGGCAACCGCCAAGAACGATCTGGACAAAGCCGAAGGCTACTATCGCCGCAATCTGGAATTCCAAATAGAGATAGGCGACAAGGAAGGCATTGCCCACAGCCTGGGAAATCTGGGTAACATTGCCAATGCCCGCGAAGACTATGCCACCGCCCTCACTTATTACGAAAAGAATCTGGCCATCTGCCAGGAAGTGGAGGATTTGGACGGCGAGGGCAAAGCCTGGTTCAATTCCGCCATGGCCTCCCTTTCCCTGCAGCAATATAAAGAGAGCCTGGATAAGCTGTATCACTCGCAGGAATGCTTTCATAGAGCCAAGATCAATCTCTACGACTCGCTGATAACCGAAAAGATCGAAGAATGCCAGACATTTTTGAAACCTGAGTAACCTCATAGCAGGAGTCATTCATTCCCTTATTACACTTGCCTTATACCCAAAACCGCTTATTATATCAGCGTTTGAAGATAATTAATTGACTACAAGGGAGGATTATAATGTCCGAAATACTCTATATCAAAGGCCGTGAGATTCTAGATTCACGCGGCAATCCCACTGTGGAAGCCGATGTTCAGCTCGATAGCGGCGTAACCGCCAAGGCCGGAGTGCCCAGTGGCGCTTCCACCGGAGAACGTGAAGCCATCGAACTTCGCGATGGCGACAAGAAGCGTTATGGCGGCAAAGGCGTGCTGAAAGCAGTGGCCAATATCGATAATATCATCGCCGAAAAGCTTTTGGGCATGGAAGCCCTGCAGCAGGCCAATATCGATA
>JAGOGT010000055.1 GCA_017996595.1 Candidatus Cloacimonadota bacterium | reverse complement strand
CCCATCGAAGTGCAGGAATTTATCGCCAACGAAATGGGTATCCCTGCCAGTAAGATTTATGGCGTGGTTACCTTCTATAATTTCTTCTCGATGAAGCCCCGCGGCAAATACACCCTGAATGTATGTTTGGGAACCGCTTGCTATGTGAAAGGTGCTCCCCGCTTGCTGCAAATGATTTCTGAGAACTTGGGCGTAGGCCTGGGGGAAACCACTCCGGACGGATTATTCACCATCTCCGCAGTTCGCTGTGTGGGAGCTTGCTCATTGGCTCCGGTTTTTGTAATTGGCGAAGATACCTTTGGCCGGATCGAGAACAAGGACAAGGTAGCTGAGATCCTGAAGCAATACAAATAAGCCGGTAATGTAATGCAAGATATCTCTTTGCACCTGCTGGATATCATCGAAAATTCGGTGCGGGCAGAAGCCAGAAACATCAAGATCAGAGTGATCCGGAATGTACAGAAGAACCGGCTGCGGCTGATCGTGGAAGATGATGGCGTAGGCATGGATTCGCATACCCTGGAACTGGCTCAGAATCCCTTTTATACTTCCAAGGTGGAGCGCGAAAAGAAGGTGGGGCTGGGTATTCCGCTCTTCAAGCAGAATGCGGAGCAAACCAACGGCTGCTTCAAGATTGCCAGCGAACCTGGATTTGGCACCGTGCTTACCGTGGATTTTCAGCTGGATCATATCGACCGGATGCCCTTGGGAAACCTGAAAGACACGCTATTAGGGGCAATAATCGGCCACCCGGAAGTGGATTTCTATATCCACCTGATCTTTTGCGAAAAAGGCATGGAACAGATATTTCACTTCGATACTGCCGCGATTAAAGAAGAACTGGGGGGAATCCCCCTTACCTATCCCGATGTAATAGAATACATCGACCAATCACTATATGAAGGAATACAAAATACAAACATGGAGGATGTCTGATGAAAACACTCGCAGACCTTAAGAAAATCCGTGAAAAAGCTCAGGAAGAAATGAAGCTTCGCGGTGGTACTATCCGAATCAAAATCGTGGTGGGGATGGGAACATCCGGAATCGCGATGGGTGCCCGTGAAGTAATGAAAACCTTCCTGGAAGAGATCGCAAACCGCAATCTGACCGACGTTCTGGTTACACAAACCGGAGAGAAAGGTCTTTCCTCGATGGAACCGGTGGTGGACCTGATCGAAGATGGAAAGCCGAAAGTAACCTACGGAAACATGAATCCGGATAAGGTGAAAAAAGTAGTGGTGGAGCACATCGTTAATGGTAGAATCGTCTCCGATTATGTTGTCGCTACCGGCAATTGATCCAGGGAGGTTCTGCTAATGTCTCTAAAACGTATTGATCTATTGATCTGCTGCGGCTCCGGATGCGTAAGCGCCGGCGCAATGAAGATCAAGGAACGGTTTCATGAGGTCCTGCAAGAAAAGGGCCTTACCAATGAGATAAACATCATCGAAACCGGCTGTATGGGTCCCTGTGACTACGGCCCCGTGATGGTTATCTACCCCGAAGGCATCTTCTATAAAACGGTTACTCCCGAGGATGTGGAAGAGATTGTCTCTGAACACTTCATGAAAGGACGTCCGGTTACCCGGCTGATGCTTCAGGATCATGATGATAAAGCTATCATTACTCAAAAAGAAGTGCCCTTCTACCAGAAACAAGTGAAAGTGGCCCTGGCAAATTGCGGCTATATCGATCCGGAAAGCATGGACGAATACATCGCCACCGGCGGTTATGAAGCTTTGGGAACAGTGCTCACTGCCATGACTCCCCAGGATGCCATCAAAGTTATCAAAGAATCCGGTTTGCGCGGAAGAGGTGGGGGAGGATTTCCCACCCACATCAAGTGGCAGATGGTTCATGATAATGCCTCCGAACAGAAGTATATCATTTGCAATGGCGACGAAGGCGATCCTGGTGCCTTTATGGATCGCTCCCTTTTGGAAGGCGATCCGCATAAGGTGCTGGAAGGAATGATGATTGCCGCTTATTCCATCGGTGCCAGTGCCGGCTTTTTCTATATCCGGGCCGAATATCCTTTGGCTATCAAGCGCATTAAAATGGCTATCGAACAAGCCAGAGCCATGGGACTGATCGGAGAGAACATCTTCGGCACCAAGTTCTGCTTCGATGCGGAAGTGCGTACCGGAGCCGGAGCCTTTGTCTGCGGCGAAGAAATGGCGCTTATTCACTCCATCGAAGGCCAGAGAGGCAATCCCACTCCCAAGCCTCCCTATCCTGCCGTGCAAGGACTTTGGGGCATGCCTACCGTGGTGAACAATGTGGAAACCCTGGGAAACGTATCTACGATTTTCCTGAAAGGCGCTTCCTGGTTTGCCGAGATGGGCACCGAAACCAGCAAGGGTACCAAGGTATTTGCCCTCACCGGCGATATCCGGAATACCGGACTGGTGGAAGTTCCCATGGGTATCACCCTGCGTGAATTGATCTTTGACGTAGGTGGCGGTATGGTTGGCGATCGCAATTTCAAGGCAGTGCAGCTTGGCGGACCCAGCGGTGGTTGCCTCACTTCCCAGCATCTTGATGTGGCCGTGGACTATGAAACCCTGAAAGAACGCGGTGCGATGATGGGCTCCGGTGGCGTGATCGTGATGAACGACGAAAAATGCATGGTGAATGTAGCCAAGTTCTTCATGGAATTCTGCGTGGATGAATCCTGCGGAAAGTGTTCTCCCTGCCGTATCGGCCTGAAGCAAATGCTTACCATTCTGGAACGTATCGAGAGTGGCAATGGCAAGGAAGGGGACATCGAAGAACTGCAACGCCTGGGCGAAACCATTTCCAAGCTTTCGCTATGTGGGCTGGGGCAAACTGCTCCCAATCCGGTGCTTTCCACTATCCGCTATTTCCGGGAAGAATATGAATCCCATATCCGGGACAAGAGCTGTTCCACCAAGGTATGCACCGAGTTAATGCATTACAATATAGATAAATCCCGCTGTATCGGTTGTTCCCTGTGTGCCCGCAAGTGTCCTGTTACCTGCATCAGCGGCAGCCGTGAAGAAAAATTCACCATCGATCAGATGCCCTGCATCAAGTGCGGAAGCTGCTTCGAAGTATGTCCCGTGAAGGCCATCTCCAAGGTCCCGGGAATGCATCCGGAAGTAGCAGCCAAGCGTGAAGAGGAATCCCAACATAAACATAATCATGATGATTAATAAGCTTAGGGGAAAGTATGTACAAAGAAATCTGCCAAAAATATACTCCCGATAAGGATAATCTTATCCAGATCCTGCATGATATCCAGGATGCTCATCCGCAGCATTACATTGCTACCG
Organism: Candidatus Cloacimonadota bacterium; assembly: GCA_017996595.1. Taxonomy (GTDB): domain Bacteria; phylum Cloacimonadota; class Cloacimonadia; order Cloacimonadales; family Cloacimonadaceae; genus Cloacimonas. The sequence continues at coordinate 3,943 of JAGOGT010000055.1, read as the reverse complement.
AAGCGGTGGATGTGGTAGCTGAATATCTGCATGTTCCGGCTAATCACATTTATGGCGTGCTGACGTTTTACACGATGTATAGCACCACCCCACGTGGTAAGAACATCATCCGGCTGTGTGAATCACCACCCTGCTATATCAAGGGTTCGGATAACATCCTGCGCAAATTGAAAACCATGCTGGGCGTGCAAACCGGCGAAACTTCCAAGGACGGCCTATTTACCCTGGAACTCTGTGCCTGCCTGGGAGTTTGCGGTAATGCCCCGGTGATGATGATCAATGACGACGTGTATGGCGATCTTACCGAAGAAAAAGTGGAAGAGATCATTGCCAGATACAGGGGGATGAAATGAAGTACTATCGCAGCCATGTCTTAGTCTCCATCAATGAGACCTCCATTGCCGCAGGAGTGCATGTATTTGTTCAGAATCTGCGCAGTGAATTGGCAAAGTTCAATCTGGCAGAAGAGATCAACATCCTGGAAACAGGTCCGCTGGGTTTCTTTGGCCGTGGCATCAGTCTCACCGTATATCCCGAGAATGTGAATTATGAAGCAGTGAAGGTGGAAGATATTCCCGAGCTGGTTCAGGAACACTTCCTTAAGGGTCGTCCGGTGCAGCGTTTGATGCTGGATGCTTCTGGCAAATTCAGCCCCAAATTCAATTATGAGAATCGCATTGTGCTCCGTAATTCCGGTATTATCGATCCCGAAAATATCGATGATTACATCGGTGCCGGTGGATATGAAGCCTGGGAAAAGGCTCTCACGCAAATGAAGCCAAATGAGATCATCGACGAAGTAAAAAAATCGGGACTCAGAGGCAGAGGCGGTGCCGGATTCCCTGCAGGAGTGAAGTGGACTTTTACCGCTCCCCTGGAAGCTCCTCAGAAATATGTGGTGGTAAATGCCGACGAAGGCGAACCCGGAACCTTCAAAGACCGTTTGATTATGGAAGGTGACCCGCATCAGCTTCTGGAAGGCATCATGATCTGTGCCCGTGCGGTGGGAGCCACCAAGGCTTATATCTACATCCGCGGTGAATACAAGCTCTGTATTGCCCGTCTGGAAAAAGCCATAGCTCAAGCCCGCGAATATGGCATCCTGGGCCAGAACATCTTTGAAAGCGGTTTCGATCTGGATATCTTCATCAAGATCGGTGCCGGAGCCTATGTGTGCGGCGAAGAAACAGCCCTCATCGAATCCCTCGAAGGCAATCGTGGTAATCCCCGCTGGAAACCACCCTTCCCGGGAGTTCAAGGCTTGTGGAAAGCTCCCACGGTGGTAAACAACGTGGAAACCCTGGCCAATGTTCCCTTCATCATTGCCAAAGGTGCCGATGAATACCTTAAGCACGGCACTCCCGAATGCACCGGAACCAAGGTTTATACCATCCTTGGCGACGTGGCTCATCCGGGACTTTGCGAAGTGGATATGGGCACCACCCTGCGTACCATTATCAATGAATACGCCGGGGGGATGAAGAAGGGCTTCCGCTTCAAGGCTGCGCTAATCGGCGGAGCTGCGGGAGTGATTCTTCCCGATCGTCTGCTGGACGTGAAGATGGATTTTTCCAGCCTGAACCAATATGCTGCCGTTCTGGGCAGTGGTGCCATCCTGGTGATGAACGAGCATCAAAGCATCGTGGATATGCTGTGGAGCATTCTGCGCTTCTTCCGCCATGAATCCTGCGGAAAGTGCTCACCCTGCCGCAATGGCACGCAACAGCTCTATCGCCTTATCACCAAGATCAGAAAGGGCGAAGGGAGCATGGAAGACGTGGAACTGATGCTAACTATTGCTGAAACCATGCAGCAGACATCATTCTGTGCCCTGGGACAGAGCCCCATCATGGCTATCCGCAGTGCCATCGACAATTTCAAAGATGAATTCATCGAAATAACAAAAAAGTAAGATAAAGAGGATTGATATTATGGCTAAAACAGTCAACGTCTTTATTGATGGTCATCATCTGGAAGTTCCGGATACGATGACGATCATCGAAGCCGCAGATAAACACGGGATCTATATCCCCCGTTTGTGCTACCACCCTGATCTGCCACCCACCGCCAATTGTGGCGTTTGCGTGGTGGAAATCAATGGCGCACCTGTTCCCAAGCGTGCCTGCTGCACTCCCGTAACCGAAGGGATGAAGATCGTTACCAACAACAAAAAGCTTCGTGCCCACCGTAAAACCCTGGTGGAGATGATTCTATCCAATCACGAAGTAGTGTGCCCCACTTGTGCTGCCAATAACAAATGCGAATTGCAAACCCTATCGAACAATCTGGGGGTGGATCCCGAAGCACTACCTCTCATCCTGGATAAAAAAACCGTAGATACCAGCAGTTTATCCATCGTCCGCGACGTGAATAAGTGTATTGCCTGCGGACGTTGCATTACCGTTTGTAACGAAGTGCAGACAGTTTATGCGCTCACCTTTGCCGATCGTGGCATCGAAGCTCATGTGGATACCGCCTTTGGCAGCGGCATGGCCAATAGCCCCTGTGTAAATTGTGGCCAATGCACGGTTTATTGCCCCACTGGCGCTTTGCGTGAACGTAGCGAAATTGATGAAGTGTGGGAAGCCATTCTGGATCCCGACAAGCATGTGGTGGTTCAGGAAGCTCCGTCCATTCGCGTATCGTTGGGCGAAGAATTTGGCATGCCCTTTGGCAGCGTTACCGCCAAGAAGATGTATGCAGCCCTGCGTAAAATCGGTTTTGATTCCATTATGGATACCAATTTCACCGCCGACCTCACCATTTTGGAAGAAGGCACGGAATTGGTTACCAGGCTCACCACCGGTGGTCCGTTACCCTTGGTAACCTCCTGTTCTCCCGGTTGGATCAAATTCATGGAAACCTACTACCCTGATCTGGCGGATTGCATTTCCACTGCCAAATCGCCTATGAGCATGTTTGGTGTGCTTAGCAAGACTTTCTACGCTCAGGAACGTGGCATCGATCCTGCCAAGATCGTATCGGTAGCAGTGATGCCTTGCACCGCCAAGAAATTCGAAGCACGCCGTCCCGAACTGCGTGACAGCGGATATCAGGATACCGACTATGTGCTTACCACCCGCGAATTTATCCGCATGATCAAAGAAGCGGGAATCGACTTCGCCAATATCAAAGAAGAGGATGCCGATGAAGGTATGAGCTTCTACAGCGGTGCCGGAACCATTTTTGGTGCCACCGGCGGTGTGATGGAAGCAGCCATTCGCAGTGCCTATACCCTGGTTACCAAGCAGGAACTGGAAGATATCGACATCCAGGCCGTGCGCGGTTTGCAAGGCGTGAAAGAAGCCACCATTCCCGTTCCCGGATTTGGTGATCTGCGCGTAGCCGTGGCTCATGGTTTGTCCAATGCCCGCATCGTGATGGATGCCGTGCGTGAAGGCCTGAAAACCAAGGGCGAATCCCCCTGGCACTTCATCGAAATCATGGCCTGCCCCGGTGGCTGCGTGGGTGGCGGTGGACAGCCTTATGGCAACGACATCGCGTCCCGTGCCCGCAGAGGTCTTTCCCTCTATGCGGAAGACAAGGGTCTGCCCGTGCGTAAGTCGCACCACAATCCCGAAGTTCTGCGCATTTATGAGAAGTTCCTGGGTGCCCCGAATTCCGAGCTTGCCCACAAGCTGCTCCATACCCATTATTTCAAGCGCTCGGTTTACACCGGACAGGTAACCGAGGAAGCTACCCATAAACATCACTAAATTAACAACCTCATATAAACAAAGGCGGATCGCTATGATCCGCCTTTCATTTTTTGCTGATAAAGCTACTTCTGCTTTCTACAGGGAATCCCCCCGCTTAGTCCACCGTTCCACTTCAGGGATAAAATTGCTACGGAGAACCACCAGGCAGCTAAAGCATCCGGATAACGTGTAATCACTTGATTGCTGGCATTTTGCCCGTGGGCTAAAGCCGCACGGCTAACGTG
>JAGOGT010000054.1 GCA_017996595.1 Candidatus Cloacimonadota bacterium | reverse complement strand
TTCACTTCGGGAATTTCTTCTTTGATGATGCGTTCGATGCCGGCCTTAAGGGTCAGCGTGGCCATCGGGCAGCCGTTGCAGGCACCTTTCAGCCGTACTTCGATAACGTCGTCTTCGCGAACATTAACCAGTTCCACATCACCGCCATCGGCTTGGATGGAGGGTCTGATTTTGTCCAGGATGGTTTCGACAGCTTCTTTGTTGATCATTATTATTCCTTATTTGGCGATTTTAACCAGTTGGGTATTGCCATTGGGATAGATGAGGCTAAGGTCATCTCCATTGAGGGTGGCGATCTTATGCAACTCACCGCTTCCGGCAAGATACCAGGAGCTGGTTTCGGGGTTATAGATTATTTCCACTTTTTACCGTAGCAACCAAGAAGACCAATGGTGAGCAGAATTGCCACAAGGGCAAAGCTGATGAGGCGAGTAAGTTTCTTCATGGTTACATCCTTTTTTTTCTACTGATTGTTTGACTTTTCGTGCACATTACGGGTGGTGAGATAATAGAAGGCAGGGATGATTACCAGGGTGAGGAAAGTGGAAACAATCAAGCCGCCAATGGATACAATACCCATGGGCTGATAGATTTCTTTTCCCGAACCACCGGTTCCCAAAGCCATCGGGATCATACCCGCGATGATGGCCAAGGTGGACATCACGATGGGCTTCAGTTTCAGTTCGCCGGCTTCCAGCAAGGCATCATGCACGCTGTATCCTTCCTTTCTTTTTATATTAACATAGTCTAGTATTAATATAGCGTTATTTACCACGATGCCAACCAACATAATAATCGACATCATGGAAATGATATTTAAAGATAAGCCGGTAAACAACAAGGACAGGATCACGCCGATCAACGCCAAAGGCACCGTGGCCATAATCAGTAGCGGCTGCGCAAAGCTTTCCAGAATTGCCGCCAGCAGCATATAGGTAAGCAATACTGCCAGCATAAAGGTGCGCATCATTTCGGTGAAGGTTTCGGTCATCATTTCCGCGTCGCCGCCCCATTTGTAGCGGTATCCGGTGGGGAAATTCAGTTTATCCAGCCGCGCATCGATTTCCGAAGTGATCTTTCCCAGAGGGTGACCACTGGCCAGGTCGGCAGTAAACACAATCGATTTAAAGCGTTCATAGTGGGTGATTTTGTTCACTCCGGCTGCGAATTCTACATCTGCAAGCTGCGATACCAGGTAGCTTCTGCCGTTAATAGCCACGCTCAGATTCATGATTTTATCGGGGCTGTCCACTTCCTCATCCAGCAAAGCGATCTTCAGATCATACTGGTTTCCGCCTTCGCGGTATTGAGTGGATACCACTCCTTCCACCGCAGCACGCATAGCAAGAGCAAGATCATATACCGTTGCTCCCACCGAAGCTAACTGATCGCGCTTGGGATATAGGGTAAGCTCCATCCTTCCGGTACGGGTGCTGGTATCAAGATTAATCAATCCGGGAACGTCTTTGATAGCATTTAATACTTCAGTTTTAATCTGTTCCAGGCGTTCATTGTCCTGCCCTTGCAAATAGAATTCCACTGGGGCAGATCGTCCGCCCATAGATGCTACACGACTTACTTTTACTTTGATACGGGCGTTGGGAACTGCTGCCAGTTCCCTGGTAAGCAATTCGGCCATTTCAATACTTTTAATGTTACGCTCACTAACGTCTACCAGTTTTATGGCCATACTTGCCAGGTTGGTTCCGGTATCGATAAATCCCTGCGAGCCAAGGCTGGTAACTGCATGCAGCACTTCCTTGTGCTTCACCACGATATTCTGGATTTCTTGAAGGGCTTTGGCGGATTGTTCCAGATTGGAGCCCTGGGGCATTTCCACGCTGATGCTCACATTCCCCTGATCCATGGTGGGGAAGAGCTCCATTCCCAGGAATGATGCCAGCCCGGCACTAATGATGAGGACGAATACGGTTCCCAGCAGAATGCTGACGCTGCGCTTCTTTGATTTTAAAACGTAGCCCAGGAATCTGGCATAGAAGCGCTCAAATCTATTGAACCAGGAGTCGAACTTCAATCCCCATTTGCTGTCGTGCTTCTTCTCAGGAAGAATTCGCGATGCCAGCATCGGGGTAACCGTGAAGGATGCAAAGAGGGAGAAGATCGTGGCAAAGGTAACCGTTAGCGCAAATTCTTTGAAGAACTGGCCGATCATGGAGCCCATCAAGGCGATGGGCAGAAACACCACAATATTGGTTAGTGTTGAAGCCATAACCGCCACGGTGATTTCTGCAGTTCCCTTGTCTGCCGCTTCTTTGCGGTTATTACCCATATCCTTGTGGCGGAAGATGTTTTCCAGAATAACCACAGAATTCGCCACCAGAATACCCACCGAAGTGGATAAGCCCATCATCGTCATCATATTCATGGTGAATCCGGCCACCTGCATCAGCATGAAGGTGGAAATAATGGAATAAGGCATGGCCAGAGCAACTATCAAAGTAGAGCGCAGATCGTGCAGGAACAGCAGCAAGATCAACCCGGTGAGGATAATCCCCATCAAGATATTGTTCAGGGTGCCGGATACGGTATCCTTGATGAACTTGCTGTCATCTCTTATCAATTCCAGCTTTACACCCTGGGGCAGTTCTTTGTTCAGCGCTGGTAATTGCTTTATCACTTCTTCGGCAATGCTTACCACGTTTCCATCGGAAGCATTGGTAATGGATAACTTCACGATGTTATCATCCTCATACTTCTTGGGAACATTGTAATAAATGGCCTTGGTACGAACTTCTTCGCTGGCATCGGTAACCGTAGCCAGTTGGGACAGTTTCTTTACTCCGAAGGCAGTGGGGATATCGGAATTCATCACTTCAGTCACATTCTGGAATTCACCTTTCAGGCGCACCGAATATTCCTGGGTGCCCTTTTTAAAGTTACCGGCTGGCATATCCAGATTCTGGGCAGCCAGAATTCCGCTTAACTGCGCCAGGGATATATTGTTTTGAAATACCACCTGATCGGAGAGATGGACGTCGATCTGCCTTTTTGCGCCGCCAACCAGTTCTACTTGGGCTACACCAGGAATCTGGGCAAGCTTGTCTTTCAGTTCGCGATCCGCGAGATCATAGAGCTCACGGCCACCGATATTGCCAGAAAGTACCAGGTCCATGATCGGGAAGGCATTGATATCGCGCTTTTGAACCACAGGTCGCTCGGTATTATCTGGGAAATCTCTAAGAATGGCATCCACCTTGTCTTTTACTTCCTGATTGGCAATATCCACGTTTTTACCAAGTTCAAAGGCAATGAATACCAGCGATACACTTTCCATGGAGTAAGATTGAATGTAATCGATCTGGCTGACTGTGGCCACTGCTTCTTCCACCCTATCGGAGATCTGACTTTCCACTTCGCTGGGTCCGGCACCGGGATAAACGGTTTGAATAATCACAAAAGGCAGCTTTACATCCGACATCAGATTCAAGGGCATGTCTATGTAGGCAAGTAACCCGAATACCAGGAAGATCAGCAAGGCCATAGTGACCATCACCGGTCTTTCTATAGATAGTTTTGCTAGAAACATAATTCTAAATCCTTGCTTATTCGATCACGCGCAGTTTAGCGTTTTCGGTAAGCATATTTATACCTTCAGTAATGAGAATATCGCCGGGATTAAGGCCGGAAGTGATCTCATACTCCAGAGAATTGTCCAAGCCAAGCTGAACCTGGCGTTTAATGGCTTTGCCAGCTTCATTCACCCACACGTAGTAATCGCCATTTTCCATAACCATGTGCTGTCTTTCCACCACTATCACTTTGGGTTTGGAAAGCACTTCTATGCCGATGTCGGCAGTAATGCCGAAGCTGATGTCTTTCTTCAGTCCCGGGAAGCTTGCTTCCACGCGAAAAGCTTTGGAATCTTGATCCATGGCCATGGCAATGCTGCTAATCCTTCCGGTGATGGTCTTATCCTGCCAGGTAGCGGTAACTCTTGCGCCTTTGCGAACCTTGGCAATTTCCGTATCGGGAACCATGATTCTGGCTTTGTATCCGCCTGTTGAGGCCACTGTGAATAGATCCTGTCCCGGATATGCCTTCTCGGAAGGATTCACCATGATGTTAGTAACAATGCCGCTTAAGGGCGCACGCACATTGATCATCTGCTCGCTAGCATTCAGATTCGCCTGCGAAACTTTATATTGAGTTTGCACGTTCTCATAATCCTGAAGGCTGATTGCTCCCTGATCATAGAGACGTTTCATGCGGTCATGCACTGCAGTGATGCTATTGAAAGCGCTGGTAGCCTGTTCAAATTGCGCAGCGGGAGTATTGATAGGGAATCTAACGATCACATCACCCTTGGTAACTCTATCACCAACTTTGGCATTTATGGCCAGAATTACATCGGAAACCATGGATTGTGCGGTGGATTCTTCGATTCCACCCAAAACCGCATTATAGTGCAGGAATTGTTCAAAGGTACCCACTTCCACGCTATCCACGCGTACCGGGATGCCATTTTCGCTCTGCAGTTGTTCCATACTCTTGGCGTCCTCTTTCTTTTTGGAGCAAGCGCCAAGTATGCTCAGCATAATCACCAGGATCACTATCATCATATATCTGTTTTTCATTTTAATCTCCATTTACAGGGCTTCCCCGATAGATTTGGTAAATTCACGTTCGGCTGCGATCACTTCATAGATCGAGCTCAAGTATTGCAGTTTAATGGAAGAGAGCATGATCTGCGCATCGAAAACTTCCAGCTGGATGCCCACGTTATTTTCATAGCGGATTTGAGCCAGCTGCAGATTACGCTCTGCCATCTGAATATTTTGCCTTTGCACTTCATAATTTTCCCATGCATGCTGCAGCTTTTGATGCAGTTGCTTGATCTGCAGCTCCACCAATTCACGGGTATCCCGCAATTGCAGCCTGGCCTTATTAAGGTCATGCCGGGCATAATTTATCTTGGCAGTATTCTGAAAACCGGTAAAGAGGGGCATCTGAAAGCCAATCCCTACGGACAGGCTGGTTCCAAAATCATCAGCTTCGATCATGAATTCATCGGCTGCGGTGTACAAAGCCCCACTGGCGGTAAGCGCTACGTTGGGCAGGTAATTTCCTTTTTCGGCCTTCAGTTGAATCTCCCGCATCTGCGTAGCCAGATTTACCAGTTCCAGATCCTCGCGATTTTGCAAGCCCTGCGTCTGTGCATCTTCCAGGCTGATTTCACGCTTTGCCGGAGGGATAAATTCACCTTCGGGGATAGCCGTGGGATCATCGCTGCCAATCTGACGGCGAAAGGCAGAGAGCGCCAGATCATATTGGCTTTCGGCGGCCAAAAGATCCGGTTCCAATTTTGCCACTTCCAGGCGTGCCCGCAGTACATCAAATTCTGAAACCTGGCCTTCGGTGCTAAAAAGCTCCACCCTGGCCAGATGCCTGCGTGCGGTTTCCAGGCCTTCGCGCTGAATGTCCACCACTTTTGCTGCCAAAAGGGTTTGATAGAACATATTGGTGGTCTGGAGAATCACATCCTGTTCCGATACGCTGTAACTCAGCTTCTGAATGGTGCGGTAGCGGTCTGCCGCGCTGATGCCATTGAAGATCTTGCCTCCGGAAAAGAGGATTTGATCCAGCTTCAATTGCGCCGCCAGAGATCCTTCCTCGATGGGCGAGGAAGGGATCATACCATTCACGATTCCACTCATCACGTCTGCCAGGGTATTATCATTGTCGCTGGCGGTGGTTTCATCCAGCATGGAGGCGATATCCATCTTGGGAGCCTTGGAGCTTTCGGGTATTCCCGTACTGGATAAGGTGTAAGCTCCCTGTAAGCTAAGCTGCGGATACAGCATTCCCCAAACCTGCTTGTAAGTTGCGTCTGCTTTATATTCCTCTTCCCTGGCCATCAGCAGAGTTTTATTGTTTTGTTTGGCCATTTCCAGGCTCTCCGGCAAAGTTATTCCCGATATAGAGATAACTGCGCCTAAAGCCAGTAACGCCACTATCCATCGTTTCATTTGTTTCCCCTTTTAACGATTCCATATAAGAGTATCTGGATGAGGATTTCGTGATCTGCCTCCACGCGTTCCAACATCTTTTTCATATCTATTATCTGTACGTTTGCATCCCCCAGAAGAAACCAATCGGCCATTACCTCACACAATTTCTCGGGGGCGATATTCACATTGATCAAATTCTCGTGGTATCCGGTGGCCAGAATCGATCCTATCAATTCCTTCATCCGAATCCGTAACTGAGTGCGAAACTCCATCAGCCGTTCCTGGTAATTAAAGGGCAGATTCTTTAATCCTTCGATCAGCACCGGCATTTGCTCGTAGATAAATTTGATAGGGATATGCAGCAACTCACTTAGCTTGTTTTCAAAACCAACCACTTTGTCCAAATGCTCCTGAAGCATCGCAAAATAAGCTTCGGCCTTGTTCTGGATCACGTTTACAAAGAGATCTTCCTTGCTGGGAAAGTAGTGATAAACCGTTCCCTTGGCGATCTGAGCCGTGGAGGAAATATCATCCAGCGAGGTTTTGCTGAATCCATACCGTGAAAATAGTCCATCGGCAGTATCAATTATTAGCTTTTTTTTATCCTTTGCTTTATTCATAATATCCTTTTCACTTTGTATATATCTATTTATCTATTTCTTACATGCATAAACATGACTATCTGACCCATAATGGCCAAATAGTCAAACTGGTCAAGACAAATTTTCCGGTGTTTTGGGGATTAAGAGAGGATATGATAGTGCCCTGCTAGCGAAAATCAATTAATTATGAGAGAGTTAAGCATATGCACAATTCAGGTTTTAGTCCCATCAGCCTGTAATGAGATGATGCATAATTCTTTACATTTAGATCCCCGTGCGATCACCATGTGATCCCCATGCAAATGCATGGTCGTCACATGCGGATTGCCCTGCCAAAAATATGGAAAGATGTTTTGTTCCTCAGATGACCCCCATGGTTCGCAAGAGAGCCACAATTGCTTTCTGATTCTCTTATACAAGGCCTTCCATAGATTAATCCAAGCTCACGATTGGCATCCTCCCATCAGCCTCCCATGAAATTCTCCGGAGAAGGTAAGGCTGAGCATCTGAGGCTGCTGATCATAATCTCTGGAAGAGGCAAAGACGCAGCTTACAAGGGCGTGGATGACTTGTGGAATATATTCATCATCAACAAATGCAAAAACAGCCATTTACAGCTTGACAGAAAAGGGGGAATGAATAAGATCCCCCAATGAGAAGACGCACCCATGGTGTGTGAGGATGTGAAAGACTAATTGGAAAGATAGTTTGAGGATCGATGATGTTAATTGTTAATGACCTTATGCAAATG
>JAGOGT010000053.1 GCA_017996595.1 Candidatus Cloacimonadota bacterium | reverse complement strand
CCTGCAGACCGTGGGCGCGGACATCACCAGCATCGCCGTGGCCATCGCGAATGGCTACCTGGAGGATGTGACCGGCGGGGATGAGCTTACCGCCACGATGTAACAAAGCTGATTGGAGTTCAAAGCGCTTAGTCTAACTATATGCTAAACAAAATGTTAGATAGCGCTTTGGACTTCAAACAGCATAGATCGGCATGAAGTCCAAGCGGCTAAACAAGTTATCTGCATTTATGAAAGATACCTTAGCCGCTTGAACTCCATTCCTTACGAGCTGTCTCAATCCGCATCTCTCTCACTTCCCCTTGACATAAACAAGCCTTTTATAAGGATGGATTTCTCAAGAAAAGGAGTATCAGGTCATGAACGAATTTGCCGGGTTTCTGAAGCGATTCAGACAAAGGATAAACCTTCGGTTCGCAGCACAGGCCATCGTAAACAGCATCGTGATCTTTGCTGTGGGAGTACATGCGTATTATATCCTGTGGCTTAATTCTTCTCCTGAATCTTCAGTCCTGCTTTATGCCAATTTAGGTATCAAAGCGATTCTCTCGCTGATCATTATCTATTTTTTGTGGGAAGGTTACCGGAGGTTTTGGGGTCTCTTTCATGTGGCCAGATTTTTGGACCGGCAGCATGAGCATCATGATGACCTCTATCAAAACACTTTGGAACTCTCTTCCGATGCTGCCAAAACAACCATTGCGGAAGTCCTGGCCGATCAGGCGGTGGAGCGTTCGCAAAAAAACAGTTATCGGGTTCCCGCTATCTTTCCGCACTGGATGGTATTTAGTCTCCTATTTCTGATCTTTGGTTTAGGCAGTGTGTGGGCCGTTTCCTGGGATAAATTCGTGCCGGCATTCAGGCAGTTCTACAGCAATAAAAAGCAGGAAATAGTATATAAACAGACTATTGAGCTTAGTCCCGGAAACATCAGAGTGGGGCGTTACAGTCCTCTGGAGATCAAGCTGGTCGATCCCGATCCGCGGCTGAAGCACAAGCTATTTTACCGCACGGATAAACAGTGGCGCGAATTGGGCTTTAGCTCGGGCACCTATCTCTTTTCAAGCCTGGAGAATTCGCTGGAATACTATGCCGCCAATGAGGTGTGCAAATCTCCGGTGTACAGGGTTCAGGTTCTGGATGAACCCATCGTTAAAAAATGGTGGGTGCAATATAATCCGCCTGCATACACGGGTATTCCGGTTTGGGTGGATACCCTGAATTATGGAAACATCGAAGCCTGGAAGCACAGCACCGTGAAGCTTTCCATCGAAACGAACATCCCAGTGGAAAAAGCGGTGATGGTTTTTGCCGATGCCAGCCGCATCGAATTGCAGGCTTTGGATAAACAAACCTATATTACGCAACTAAAAATAAACGAAGCCACTACCTGGTATCTGGAGCTGGTTGACGTTTTGGGACGCAAAAGCAAGCCAGAAGAAAAAAGCATCCGCATCCTAAGCGATAATCCGCCGCAGATCAGGATCAGCTTCCCCGGCGAGGATACGCTTCTGGATCAGGATTTGCTGCTGCCGCTGGTGATAAACGCCGATGATGATTTTGGCCTGAGGAATTGCAGCTTGAAGTATCAAGTGCAGGATCGGGATGTGCTTAGCCTGGATATTCAGAGCGTGATTTCGGGAAAGATCTTTGGCACGGATTATCTGCTTGACCTGAAGGGTGCGGATCTCTTCCCCGGAGATGTAGTTACCTATTGGGCTGAGATTTATGATAACTCTCCCGAAGCCCAGAAAGCCGAAAGCGCCAAATACAAGGCTCGCTTTCCCTCTATTGAAGAGATATACCGGGAAATAGAGAATCAGGAACAGGGCAAAAAGAGTGAACTGGAATCAGCCCTGAAAAAGTCCAAGGAAGTTCAAAAAGAATTTGAGGAAAAGCGCCGGGAACTGCTGAAGGAAGATAATCCCCAATGGGAAGATAAAAAGCAGCTGGAAAAGATTTTAAGCGATCAGGAAAAGATCAGTGATCAGGTTCAGGATGTGGCGAATGAATATCAGAATCTGATCGAAAAGATGCAGGCCAATGAGACGTTATCGGCTGAAACCCTGCAGAAGATGCAGAAGATTCAGGAACTGATGCAGGAGATCAATAGCAAGGAACTTCAGGAAGCGATGAGTAAATTCGAGAATGCCCTGAAGAACCTGAAACCTCAAGACCTGAAGAAGGCCATGGAAGATTTCAAATTCTCGATGGAGGATTTTTCCAAGAAGATCGAGCAAACTCTGGAACTATTGGAAAGCATCAAAAAAGAACAGGCGGTGCAGAAAGCCCTGCAGATGTCGCAAGAAACCGAGAAAATGCAGAAAAGCCTGCAGGAACGTAGCTCCGATAAAACGCGTGATCCTGAGTCTCTGGCCAAAGAGCAAGAACAGATCAAAGAAAATTACGATAAATTGCAGCAGGAGCTGAAAGACCTTTCCGAAATGCTTTCCAGCCCCAAAGATAAGCAAGCACAGCAGCAACTGAGTGAATTGCAGCAGGATATGAAGCAAAGCCAGGCCGAGCAAGATATGCAGCAATCGCAGCAGCAGCTGCAGATGAATCAGCGCAGCCAGGCTCAGCAGTCTCAGGAACAGGCCATGCAAAAGCTGCGGCGCTTTACGATGAAGCTTCAGCAGATGAAAAATTCCATGGGTTCCGGAAATCAGCAGCAGATGATGGCGGCCATCCAAACCGCGCTAAGGGAACTGCTGGTATTTTCTCAGAAGCATGAACAGGCGGCCGCAAAGTACCGTAACGATCCCTATGTAGTGGTTCCTGATCTGATCGCACACTACGAAGGCATCCAATTGGTGCTGAATAAACTTTTCAGTGAAACCCAGGTGCTGATGATGATCCCGCCGAAGTTCTTTGTTGATCTGAATAGCACCAATCAGGCCTACCGTAATGTTTTCGGCAATATCGGCGAACAGGTGCTGAACCTCAAAGATGACCTGGGAAACATTCAAAAAGGGATCAATCTGATGGCCTATGACCTGATGCAGGCCATGCAAAACTCTTCATCTGGAGGTGGCGGCGGGGGAGGAATGCAATCCCTGATGCAAATGCTGGAGCAGATGAGCCAGGAACAGATGGCCATGAATATGCTAACCGAGCAACTCATGATGCAGATGCAGACTTCGGGCGGGAATATGGATGCGGCGATGCAGAATCAAATCCAGAAAATGGCCCAGGATCAGCAGCGCCTGGCAGAGAACCTCAAACGCGCTCTGCAGAATGATCCCGAGGCTCAGAAACAGGGAAGCAGCCTGCAGCAAATTGCGGATGAGATGGAAAGCATCAGCAGGCAGCTGAAGAACAATCAGCTTTCTCCGGATCTGCTGGAAAGGCAGGAGCGCATCATCTCCAAAATGCTGGATGCTCAGCGTTCGATTAATAAACGGGAATTCAGCGAAAAACGCAAGGGCGAAACAGCTCCGCAGGATTTGAAGGCAAATGCCAATAGCAATCTGGATTATAACCGCCTGCGCAAAAACAGCCTTCTGGAAGATGGCTACCGCAGCTATCCGCGAGAATATCAGCAAGTGATTCTGGAATATCTGAAACAGCTGAATGAACAGGGTGGGAACAAATAATGGCCAGACATCTGATCCTGGTTGCCCTGATTATCTTTATAGTTCTACCATGCGCAGCGCAATATAACGAAAAGCAGATCATGCAGCAGCAGGCCTATCAGCTTTTAGCACAGCGTCAATATGCCCAGGCTGAGCAGCTATTCTTGCAAATCCTGGATAAATATCCGGGCGATTTCGATAGCATCGTGCAGCTCTTTAATATCTATAATACCCTTTCGCAGGCAGATAAGGCGGAGGATCTGCTGGCTACCTATCAAAGAGGGCTTCCTCCTCAGCTTTTCAGCGAGCAACATATCCAGCTGCAACTTCTGAAAGGCGAAGTGGATGCCGCCTACAGGGAAAGCCTGAACTATCTGGAACTATATAGTGACGAGAATAAATTCCGGCAATTGGCCTCATATTTTGAACGCAAAGGCATCTTCGATAAGACCCTGGAGCTCTATAAACTAGGGCGCAACAAGCTGAAAAAGCCCGATCTCTTCAGGCTGGAGATTGCCAATACCAGCCTTAATTACCGCTTGTTCGATCAGGCCATTACCGAGTATCTGGCCTATCTATTCCGCTATCCCACCAATCAATACTTCACCAATAACCAGTTCAAAATCATCCTTCAGGAAGATCCCAGCCGCATTGAAACGATCAAAGACGTGGCCGATACCACCTCCCTGGCGGCGATCAAGGAAGTTTATGCCACCTCACTGCTTAGTATCGGACAGCCTCGCAGTGCCCTGAAAATCATTAAAGAGCTAGGCTTGAATAACCTGCGGATCTTTGCCGAAAATCAGGCTGCCGCGGGTAATGACAGCATTGCCTATGAAGCCTATGAGCATGCCAGCACCATGGTGGACGATCCCATCAGCTTTGGATTCCCCACGCGGATGATGCAGATTCGCTATCAGCAGGGTGATTATGAGGGCACCGCGAAACTTGGCTATGCCACTCTGGCCAATGCTTCCCGATTCAAAACCAAGAGCAGCATCCTGGTGGAGATTTACCGGCTGATGGCCAATACCAAGCTGGCTTTGGGAGAGCCGGTGGATAGTGCTCTGGTATGGCTGGATGAGGCACAGGGTCTGAATCCCGAGCCGCAGCTAAAAGCGGGAATCAGCATCGATATCGCCCGCTTGCAGATTTTGTCCTCAAATTACGCTGCTGCCGAGAAAAACCTAAAAGGGGTAAGCATCCCGCAATTGCTTCCCCAGCGTGAGTATCTTAGATTCCTGGGAGCACTGCTCTCTGGTGATATCACTTACGCAGATAGCCTTATGAATGAATACCTGATAAAGTATCCGGGAAGCCCGGAAGCCAATGATTCCATGTATCTGATGATGCTGGCTTTGGCATTGCAAGCTCCCTTGCAGCAAAGCTTTTTTGATACTTTCAAGCTGCTGCAGCTGAATCAGACACGCGGTCTGGATTCGCTGATCGTGATCATGGAAGCAAGTAAAGACGAGGAGTTTCGGCTTCTGGCCATCGAATGGGCTTTGCGGTTCAATCGTCCCGACCTGGCTACCACGCTCCTGGATCATGAGTTTGCCGATCCCGTTGCCGGAGAATATGCCGAAACGCTGAAGTTCTTTCTGGTGCATGACAAGGAGGAAGAGCAGCGATTAGCCCGGGAATTTTTGAAAAACAAACCCAATAGTATCTATTCGCCGGATGTACGTCAACGGATTAGCCGTTGGGCGGCACAGCGTCCTAATTTATAAATTAAAAGGATATAGGAGTCAAGATGCCTGGCATAATTAGCAAAGCTTACACTTTTGATGATGTCTTACTTGTTCCCAAGCATTCTCAGGTTTTGCCTTCGGGGGTGGATTTGGGTACTCAAATCACTCCGGGAATCAGCCTTAGAACCCCGGTTTTGAGTGCTGCAATGGACACGGTTACCGAATCAGAGATGGCCATCGCGATGGCACGCGAAGGGGGATTGGGAATTATCCACAAGAATCTCGATATCGCCGAACAGGCAAGGCAAGTGCATATGGTGAAGCGTGCGGAGAGTGGAGTGGTAACCAATCCCTACACCATTTCGCCGCTGGATACGCTTACCACGGTGCTGGAGCTTAAGCATATGCACCGTGTGGGCGGGTTCCCAGTGATCGAAAATGGCAAGGTGGTGGGAATTCTCACCAATCGGGATATTCGCTTCGAAACCGATCCGAGCCGCAAAGTTCAGGATCTCATGACTCCCCGGGACCGGCTTATCACTGCTCCCATCGGCACCAGCGTGGAAGAGGCGATCATTCTGCTGCAAAAAAACCGCATCGAGAAATTGCTTTTGGTGCGCGAGGATGGCACCTTGCACGGCATGATCACCGTGAAGGACATCCGCAAGCGCATGAATCATCCTTCCGCTGTGCAGGATGCCAAGAATCGCCTGCTGGTGGGTGCTGCCATAGGAGTTACCGGTGATTTTCTGGAACGCGCGGCAGAGCTAGTGAAAGCAGGAGCCGATCTGCTCGTGATCGATACTGCTCATGGCCATCATATTCATTTTAAGGAAGCGCTCAGCAAGGTTAAGAACGCCATTACCTGCCCCATTATTGCCGGAAACGTGGCTACAGCCGAAGCCTGCAGATACCTTATCGATTGCGGTGCTGATGCCGTTAAAGTGGGCATTGGCCCCGGTTCCATCTGCACCACCAGGGTTGTGGCAGGGATCGGCGTACCCCAATTCACGGCGGTGATGAATTGTGCCGAGGAAGCCAGTAAGCATGGAAAAACCATTATTGCCGATGGCGGCTTGAAGTATAGCGGGGACATCGTAAAAGCCCTGGCGGCAGGAGCTTCGGCAGTAATGATCGGTTCTCTTTTTGCCGGTTGTGATGAAAGCCCGGGCGAATCCATCATCTATAATGGGCGTAAGTTCAAGAGCTATCGTGGGATGGGCTCTCTGGCGGCCATGACCAAGGGCAGCAAAGACCGCTATTTCCAGAGCGACACAGAAGAAAACAAGCTCGTAGCCGAAGGAATCGAGGGCATGGTACCCTACAAGGGACCCCTGAAAGACTTTTTGTTCCAGTTGATGGGCGGTCTCAGAGCCGGAATGGGCTATTGCGGAGCCGCGAACTTATCGGAATTGCGCCGTAATGCCGAATTTGTGGAGATCTCCACTGCTGGCCTCAAGGAAAGTCATCCGCATGACATCCGTATCACCAAAGAAACGCCAAACTACTATAGCAGCGAATAATAGCAGGCTTGCTCCCCAGCAAAAAAGCCTGCTGAATAGCTTCCTGTATCACCTGAAAGTGGAGAAGGGGATGGCTATCAACAGCATCGACAGCTACAAACGGGATATCCTTAGCTTCCTTGCCGATAATCCCAAGGATATCGGTAAATACGATACTGCCGATCTCACCGCGCATTTATTGCAGCTACAGGAAATCGGCCTCGTAAATACCAGCATCGCTCGTAAACGGGTTGCTCTGGGACAGTTCTTCAAATATCTGAAAGATAATGACATCAGCATTCGTATCGACCTGGAGCAGGTGCCCCGCATCAAAATCGGGATGCATCTTCCGGATTATCTCACCGTGGAAGAGATGTTTACGCTGCTAGGCAGTTTAGGCGAAGATAACCCTCTGGAAGTCCGCAATAAGCTGATGATGGAGCTTCTCTATGCCACCGGCTTGCGTATATCAGAGCTATTGGGGCTCACCCTGCATGATCTGAACAGGCAGGACAGGGTCATCCTGGTGCACGGCAAAGGCAGCAAACAGCGTTTCGTGCCCTATGTGGATACTATCGATTTGCTGCTGGAAAAGTATCTGCAC
>JAGOGT010000052.1 GCA_017996595.1 Candidatus Cloacimonadota bacterium | reverse complement strand
TGGTTCCCGTGCCGGAGCAGCTAACGCTTTATCAGAACTATCCCAATCCCTTCAATCCCAATACTACCATATCCTTCTATCTCCCCAAGGCGATGCCCTGCAAAGTGGAGATCTTCAATATCCGGGGACAGAAGGTGAAGACCTTGCTAAGCGGCACTATGCTTTCCGGAAAGCACTCTTTAGTCTGGAATGGCAAGGATGAAAGCGGCAGGGAAGCATCCTCCGGAGTATATTTCTCCAGGCTGATTACACCCCAAAGCACAAAGCTTGGCAAGATGCTGATGGTGAAATAGGTCGAGAGGTCGAGAGGTAGCGGCGCTTTCCAAAGCGCCGTAAAGTAGAGGGGTATAGTTAGAAGCATGCAATTGCCACCCCATCCCGTGGGCTGAAGCCACACGGCTAACGTGTAGATGAATTATGTTGCATTTACGATAGGTATTTCATATAGAAATATCACATCCCAGTCTGTTCGGGCGATCCGCCAATCGCTCTTATGTGTTTTCATTCTTCATTCTTCATTTTTCATTTAGTTCCCGCCCTCCCAATCCCGCTTCTTTCTGTGTCTTGGGCAGAATAGGCAGAAAAGGATTGACGGATGACAAGGGAGGAAAAACAATGCTCTCCACTATAAATTTCGGAACGACAATGAAGAGACTTTTTAAGCCAGAGCTAGTAAAAATAGTCGAAGGTTTCGACTCTAAGGCTGCGTGCCTGGAATTCATGGCCGAGATGTTATCGGAAAGTGGCTGTTTAAGCTTTCCGGATCGTTTTTTGGCGGCTGTAAAAGGCCGGGAAGAGATCATGAGTACCGGAATCGGCAGGCAGGTAGCCATTCCTCATGCCAGGGACCTCACTGTAGGGTGCCTGCGCATCGCGGTGTGTCAAATGAAGCGGGAACTTGATTTTGGCAGTGTGGACGATCTGCCGGTACGTTTAGTATTTATGATCGCGGTTCCCCAAAGTTCCAATCAGGACTACATGAAGATTCTCAAGTCGCTGTCGGAATTTCTCCGCAATGACGGGAACCGGGAGCTATTGCTGCAAGCAAAGGACGAAAGGGACTTATATGAAAAGGTGCATGTTCTTGAAGACATCATCCATCCTCATCTGGTCGATTAGTTTGCTTTTTTGCCTACCCCTGTTTGCCCAGCATCAGGATGCAGGAACCACGGGTTTTAATACCCTGAAGCTGCTGTATTCTGCCAGGGCAAATGCGATGGGACAGGCAATGACAGGTAGAGTGATGAATTATGATGGGATGCAGGCAAATCCGGCGAGTATTTTGCGTACTCCCACGGATGCCGTATCCAGCACGTTTATGGATCATTTTGTGGGTAGTGGAGGCGGATCGCTGCAATATCTGCAATCCAAGAATATCTACAGTGCCTGGGGCGTCTTTATCAATTACTGGAATTCCGGAGCGATAGACCGCACTGAGATAAGCGACAGCGGAGAACTGCTGGAGCTGAATGACAGCTTTGGAGCGCAGAATCTTATCGCGGGATTCTCCATGGCCCGATTCCTCAGTCCTGCCGTGGATATCGGTGGTAGCTTGAAGCTTATCTGGGATCAAATAGACGATAAGCAGGCTTCGGGAGTGCTGATCGATGCGGGATTGATGCATCATACGGCCAATGACAAGATCAAGATCGGATTGGCAGTGCGCAATCTGGGCATGCAAACCAGCTATTATTCTGATGAGAAATATAAGGAAGGGATGCCCACCACTTTCTGTGCGGGTTTGGGGTATGACTTCAAGCCGGAAAGCAAATTGAATCTGGATATCGTGAAGGCCAATGGCGATAACTTCACCGCCAAAGCCGGATTCGAACAGCAGGTGCATCCAAACCTGAGCTTAAGGGCTGGATTTCGCAGCCATGCTGGAGATTATTATCAGGGCGGAGCTTTGTCCTGGACCTCGGGTTTAAGCCTGGGTGCAGGCTGGACCTGGAAAAACCTGGCTTTGGACTATGCCGTTTCCTCGTACGGGGATTTAGGAATAGTAAATCAGCTGGGCATGCGTTATCACTTCAGCGATATAATCCGCTAAATCGGGGTTTTGTTTTGGATAAAGTAGCATTTTTACTGGAACTGGGCTGTGAAGAAATTCCCGAAAAACAGCTGGAAATAGCCAAAGATAGCATCACAAATTCCTTTAAGGATTTTGCCCATAAGGCGCGTTTGAATTACAGCAGCCTGAAAGTGGCCTGCACTCCGCGCCGGATGGCGATAAAAGTGGATGCCCTGGATGCCAGGCAGGCGGATCTGGAGATTATACGCAGCGGACCTGCGGTGAGCATTGCCTATACTAAGGAAGGGGAGCTAAGCCCTGCTGGCGCTGGATTTATAAAAAAGAACAATGCCACTGCGGCGGATTGCTTTATCCAGAAAACCGACAAGGGTGAATTTCTGGGCGTGAAATTTATGCAGGCGGGCAAAGATAGCTCCTTGCTGCTGCAGGAATGGATTCCCGGCCTTATTCAGAATATTCCCTTTGGAAAAAAGATGATCTGGAGCGACAAGGCTCTGGCCTTTTCCCGTCCCCTGCGCTGGATTTTGGCGCTCTTTGATGGCCAGATTCTGCCTTTGGAATTCTTTGGGCTTATGAGTGCAAATCTCAGCTATGGCAACCGGTATCTGGGCCTGGATTATGAAGTGCCGATCTCCAATCCCGATTCCTATTTTTCCGCGCTATTGGAAGCAAAGGTGATGGCCGATCCGGAGCTGCGCAAACGGACCATAAGCGAACAGCTGGAAAACGTGCTGCATGGAACCGCATTCCGCGTGGTGGATGATCCCCGGCTGGTGGATACGGTGTGCAATCTGGTGGAATATCCGCATGCGGTGGTAGGTGAATTTGAGCCTGGATACCTGAAGCTGCCGGAAAAGATCATCATCAGCACTATCAGTCAGAATCAGAAGTATTTTTCGGTGCGGGATGGACAGGGCTTGCTGGCCAATAAATTCGTCTTTATTTCCAATGGTGATCCCGGCGCCGCGGAAATAATCCGCAAGGGTAACGAGAAAGTGGTGAATGCCAGGCTTGCCGATGCCATGTGGTACTACGCTGAAGATACCAAACATCCCCTGGAGTGGTACGTTCCCCGCCTGCAGGAAGTGGTTTTCCAGTCCCAACTGGGAACCATGGCGCAAAAGGCGAAACGCGTGGAAATGCTGGCGGAAAGTATCTGCAAAGAGCTTAATCTGGATGCGGAACATACTGCCAAGGTATTACGCTGTGCCAGTCTCTGCAAAGCGGATCTGGTTACCACGATGCTTGGTGAAAAGGAATTTACCAAGCTGCAGGGTTACATAGGTATGCAATATGCCTATGCCAGTGGTGAGGATCCTGAAATTGCCAGGGGTATTTACGAGCACTATTTGCCTCGCGGTTCCGCGGATGACTTGCCGGAAACGCTTTGTGGCAGCATCGTAGCTGTGGCGGACAAGCTGGATACGGTGGCGGGAATTATTGCCATCGGCATGCTTCCCACGGGCAGCGGTGATCCCTTTGCCTTGCGCAGGGCAGCAAATGGCATTGTGCAGATCATCAGCAGCAAAAAGTGGGATATTGATCTCTACAAACTGGCGGATGAGGCTTTGGAAGCCATCGCCAGGGATAGCGAAGTTCAAGCTGAGGCGCGTACGAATATCCACGGATTTCTGGATTTGCGGGTTACGGGCTTGCTGTCGCAACAGGGCATCAGCTATGATGTGATCGACAGTGTGATGCATATCGACAAATCGCATCTCACGGCTTTGGAGAATCGCGCGGCCACCATTCAGGAACTGAAAGCGCATCCAGATTTTATCAAACTGGTGATCGGTTTCAAGCGTGTGGCCAATATCATCGCGGGGGATAAGGAATTTGCTGAATTCGATCCCGCACGCATGGTAGAGGCAGAAGAAAAGGCCTTATTTACTGGCTTATCGGAGCTGAGAGACAAGATCGAAGCAGCTTTACAAGAGGGCAGTTACCGGCAGTCCCTGGATTACCTGATAGCTTTCGGAAGCATTATCGACAGTTTCTTTGATGCGGTGCTGGTGAATTGTGATGACAAAGATTTGCAGGCAAACCGGCATGCGCTGCTGAGCCTGATTCGGAGCGAATTCATAAGGGTGGCGGATCTGTCCTTGATAGTATTGGACGGAGAATAAGAGGAGAAAAACAAGTGAGCATAATAAGTGAATTAACTGCAAGAGCAGCAAGCATAGGCGGCAAAGTAGTACTTCCGGAATCTGGAGATCCCCGGATGCTGAAAGCGGCTGTCCAAATCGTAAGGGAAGGCATTGCCGAAGTGGTTCTTTTGGGGGATAAAACCCAGATTTTGAAAGATGCTAAAGAATTGGGACTGGATTTGAGTATTGAATCCAAGATCAGCTTTGTGAATCCCCAGGACTCTCCGGATTCACCCCGGTTCGCGGAATATTTTTATAACCGTCGTAAAGAAAAGGGCGTAACGGCTCCGGAAGCGATGGATACGATTCAAAAACCGCTGTACTTTGGAGCCAGCATGGTGAAACATGGCCTGGTAAACGGGATGGTGGCAGGATCGATAAATACTACTGCCGATGTGCTGAGAGCAGCTCTGCAGGTGGTGGGTGTGAAACCGGGACTGAAAACTGTATCCAGCACCTTTATAATGGTAGTGCCGGATTTTATGGGAGCCGATAAAGTATTTCTCTTTGCCGATTGCGCGGTGGTTCCCAATCCCACGGATGCCCAATTGGCAGATATTGCCATCAGCACCGCGGAAACGCGCAGAGCCCTTCTGGGTGATGACCCCAAGGTAGCGCTGCTGTCTTTTTCCACCAAGGGTAGTGCCAGTGATGATCTGGTGGAGAAGGTGGTTGCTGCCAAAAAGATCATGGAAGAGCGGAAGGTGGATTTTGACTTTGATGGCGAATTGCAGCTTGATGCCGCGATCATCCCGGAAGTTGCCAAAAGCAAGGCACCCGGAAGCAAGATTGCCGGACAGGCAAACGTATTGATCTTTCCCGATCTGCAGGCCGGTAATATCGGCTATAAGCTGGTGCAACGGATGGCCAAGGCCGAAGCCATTGGGCCTATCATTCAGGGTCTGGCTTTCCCGGTGTGCGATCTTTCCCGGGGCTGTTCCGTTCAGGACATCGTATCCACAGCAGTGCTGGTGCTGCTGATGTCTGCACAAAAGTAAAAAATCAAATATAGATATATACAGGAGACCAAGATGGCTATCAAAATATCGAATCGCTGCAAGCTGATAAAGCCTTCACCCACGCTCAGCCTTTCAGCGAAGGCCAAAGAGATGAAAGATGCCGGAATCGATGTGATTAATTTCGGCGTAGGCGAGCCGGATTTTAATACTCCGGATTATATCAAGAAAGCGGCGCATCAGGCCTTGGATGCCAATTTTACGCGTTACACCGCTAATGCGGGAATTCTGGAGCTGCGCCAGGCGATTTGTGAGAAACTGGAGCGCGATAATGGCCTCAGCTATCAACCCAAGGAGATCTTAGTATCTCCGGGAGCCAAGGCATCGATCATCAATATTTTAATAGCAGTTTGCGACAATGCCGATCAGGTGCTGATGGCCTCTCCATATTGGGTTAGCTATCCTTATCAGGCGATGCTGGCGAATGCGGAGCCGGTTTATGTGCCCACTCGCGAAGCAGAATCCTATAAGATCACCCCGGCTGCGCTGAGCACTGCCATTGCTGAAAATCCTTGCGCCAAAGTGTTGATTCTAAATTCTCCCGGGAACCCCACCGGCGCGGTTTATAGTAGGGAAGAATTAGGTGCGCTTGCCGAAATCTGCATAGAGCATGACATTCTGGTGATTTCTGACGAGATCTATGAAAGGCTGGTGTATGATGGAGTGAAACACATCTCCATTGCCAGTATCAGCCCGGCCATGAAAGAACGCACGGTAGTGATCAATGGTGTTTCCAAAGCCTATGCGATGACGGGATGGCGGCTGGGTTATGCAGCTGGTCCGGCGCATATTATTGCGGCAGCGGGAAGGGTTCAGGAGCATGCCACTTCCTGTGTGAATTCGATCACTCAGAAGGCCTGCGTTACCGCGCTGAAAGAAGAGGATGAATCCATCGAGATGATGCGCAAAGAATTTGAAAAGCGCAGAGATTTCCTTTATGCGGAGCTGACCAGGATTCCTCATCTTACCTGCTTTAAGCCACAGGGCGCATTCTACATTATGCCCGGAATAAAGTGGTACCTGGAAAACAATAAGCAGGGTATCAGCACTGCAGATCAATTTTGCACCATCCTGCTGGAAAAATATCACGTAGCCCTGGTGGCTGGTGGATCTTTTGGCATGGAGGGTACGGTGCGTTTTTCCTATGCCAACAGCCTGGAAAATATCAAGACCGGGGTAGAGCGGTTTGCAGCGTATCTGGCAGACCTGGCCAAGGGAATGTGAGATGGGCGATTTGCAGGATAAAATGAAGGAACGCTGGCAGGAGAAAAGGAAAAAAAGCTATAACTGGCCAAAGCTGATCATTATGATCCTGGCGGTGGTGGCGATATTTTATGCCATGAACAGATTGGGCAATACATCCAATGTAATCTCCACTCCTGCTGCCGGAGTAGTGGATAGTCTGGCTGCCGATACCCTGAATACCGGGGTGGGTAAATGAGCTTAGTGATAGTGGGATCCCTGGGATTGGATGATATATCCACTCCTGCGGGATCGGTGCAAGAAGCTTTGGGTGGCTCGGCGATCTATGCCGCGGTAGCCGCTACGCATTTCTGCACACCCTATATTGTGGGCGTGGTGGGGAAAGACTTTCCCAGCGAATCGCTGCAAATGCTGAAAGATCAGGGAATCAATCTGGAAGGATTGGAGATAAAAGACGGCAAAACTTTCCGCTGGGGTGGAGTGTATAATAGCTGGAATCGTGCGGAAACCACCTTTACCGATCTGAACGTTTTTGCCGAATTCTCTCCGCGGCTAATTGACTGCTGCAAATGCTGCAAGAGCCTGCTGCTGGCCAATATCCATCCGCAATTGCAATTGCAGGTGCTGCAGCAAATCAATTCCTACAATCATGTAGCTTGCGATACGATGAATTACTGGATCGGACTGTGTCCCGAAGAACTGCGCAACGTGCTGAAGCGAGTGGATCTGGTGTTTATGAATGAGGACGAGATCCGGGATTATACCGGCTGTAAAGACATCTTTTCCGCGGCGCGGGAAGTTTTGGCACTGGGACCGAAATGGGTGATCGTGAAACGGGGCGAATATGGTTCCGTGGCGATAGCGAAAGCAGGGATGTTTTTCTTTCCCGCCTATCCGGTAACTGAAGTAGTGGATCCCACCGGCGCTGGAGATGTTTTTGCGGGAGCTTTCATGGGCTATGTGGCGAGATATCCGGAATTGAAGCCGGAGGTAGTGAAGGAAGCCATGCGC
>JAGOGT010000051.1 GCA_017996595.1 Candidatus Cloacimonadota bacterium | reverse complement strand
CCCGCTTCGATATTGGGGAACAAAATGCAATCGGCATCGCCGCATACTTCGCTTTTGATGCCTTTAATCATGGCGCTTTCTTTGTCGATGATGAGGTCAAAACCCAGGGGTCCTTCCACAATGCCGCCTTTAATCTGGCCACGCTGTGCCATTTTGGCGATAATCGCGCCGTCAGCACAGGAAGGAATCTTTGGCAAAGTCTGTTCGGAAGCGGCCTGAATGCCAACCTTAGGGGTCTCGATACCCAGAAACTGCGCGGTTTTGATCAGATAATTGGTGATCGCCACTTTCTGATTCAGGTCGGGAAGCGGAATGATGGCCACATCGCCAAAGATCAATAGCTTATGATAGGTTTTGGGTTCGGCAACGGTTACATGGGACAGAATCGCTCCGGGATCCATTAGCCCGCGCTCTTTATTCAGGATCGCCCGCATATAGCGGTCTGTAGAAAGCAGTCCCTTCATCAGGAAATCACCCTCACCGGCATTAATGATCTCCACTGCTTTGGCTGCACTGCCGGTATCGCTGGCGCAGTGCACGATCTTGAATATAGAGCAATCGAGCTTGTGTTCGGCGCATACTTTGCGGATAAGGGTCTCATCACCCACCAGGGTGGCATCGATAAGATCGCGGGATACCGCTTCATGAACAGCCTGCAGGGTATGCGCATCCACTGCCCAGGCCCCAACCAGGCGTTTGTTTTCGGGGCGTGCTGCCAGAAACTCCAGCATCTGGTCTAATTTCCTAATTTGCATTGCTTAACTTCCTTGTGTGTATCTATTTTTCTTATCAAATTACGTTTTGGCGCCTAGGCAGAGTCCTAAAAACTCCAGTCCAAACATGATAACATTGTCCCTTGATATTTGTCAAGAGTAAAGTGCGGCTCGCTGTCTTCCTCCGGGATGCATAGCAGATTGGCACAGCTAAAGTTGGCATGGGAGGGTGAAAATTGTAGGGGAGCTAAAGCATAGATTGATTAGGGGCATCACGCATTGGTGGTTTTTCTATCGAGTTCAATAATAAGTATATCTCGCAGATGCAAGGGATATATCTTGTTTATAAGATCTATTATGGCCGGAGCCACCTCATCCGAATTTGAAAGATCCAGCTGATAGGTAACAATTAATTTTTGGTGAGAGATAAGAAAATATGCTCCAGATGATTTCTACATTGCTATGGTAGTATCCGGGGAAAAACACCCTTATCCCGATGGCTTGACAGAGGCTGAATATTCTGATATTATTAGTTCATTTTACGAGAAGCATGGGGTATCCATAAAAGGAACACGTGATATTCGAGATGAATACTTCGGGACGTTTCTATGCTCATCCAGAGCAAAGAACGTTTTTATTATTGACAGTCTTGGGGACTTATATAACTGCGTTAGTCTTACGGGAAACAAGAAATATTCCTTGGGAAACATCAATGGCGGATTTGATTTCATCAGTAAGAAAATGGAAGAGCACATGAAGCGAACCTTCACCAGCTCATGCAGAAAGTGTAAGTTTTTGCCCATATGTTATGGTGGCTGCCGACTGGAGAGAATTACTGGAGAACACAACAATGGATGTCTTAAAGATCATTTTAACTATATATTACCGAGAGTATTAGAATGGAAGATAGCCGAACGATCAGAATAGCATCACTTTGGAAAAGTTACCGGGTAAAGACTTCAGTATCGTTATTCAGGCCCGTTTTCAAAGACATAGAAGCCATTAGAGGGATTTCCCTTAGCCACAATCTGGATCAGAATCTTGGCATCTTTGGTAAAAATGGAGCAGGTAAAACAACCATGGTAAAGCTTTTGACAGGAATACTGCATCCCAGTTCCGGAGAGATATCGGTATTGGGGCATGTTCCCTATAAGCTGAAACCTGAATTCAAGAAGCAAATAGGCTTGTTTCAGGGCGGGAAGGAACAATTGATTTGGGATCTTCCTGCTATCCAAAGCCTGGAATTATCGCGCTATATATACGGTTTCAGCCGTGATGAATTTACACGCCGTATCACTGATTTCAGCCATGCTTTGGATATTGGCGATGAATTAAATCAGCCATTGAGGAATATGAGCCTGGGGCAAAGATGCAAGATGGAGCTGATCTACAGCTTCATCCATCTGCCGAAAATAGTATTTTTGGATGAACCCACTTCTGGATTGGACATCATCACCAGAAGCAAGCTAAGGGATTTTATAAATTTCTGCCATGAGGAATATGGCATCTGCTTCATAATCACCAGCCACAATGTGAAGGATATCACCGATTGCTGCAATTCCTGTATAGTTTTGGAAAGTGGAGAGATCATCTATCAAGGAGACACCAGCCTTCTTCTGGAGAAGCATCAGCATGAGATCCTGACCCTTAGTGCAAAAAGCAAAGAAACTGCGCTTGAGATTGCTGAGAAATTTGGAGGAACGGCTTTGGATGAAGAAGGAGTTGTCTTTGAATCTACCGGAAATGATTCTAATAAGCTTATCTGCCAAATCCTGTCGCAATATGAGATCAATGATTTTAGCATTAAGAAAAAAGATGACGAAGAGATCATCACCGAGATACTAAAAGATGAGTAGATATTATTCAGCGCTTAGTATTCAAACTCTAAAAGAAGCTGCGGCATACCGGATGAATTTTATCCTCAGCTTTCTGGTGGTGCTGATACCCTTGGCGGGTCAGCTGCTACTTTCCAGATTCATATATTCCGGAGGTTACCATATTGGTAGCTGGCAATTGGATCAGCTGCTTTTATACTTTATTATCGCTACCATCGCAAGCGAATTTTTCGTAATCGGAACTTGGTGGGATATTCAGAATGACATAAAAAAGGGAGGATTGAACTATCATCTATTAAAGCCCTACAGCTATTATTGGCATAATTTTGTTGTGTATTACGCCTTAAAAGCAGTATATACGGTTTTTGCCGTTATCGTAGCCTATTTGGCTTTTGTGGCTGTAAGTGGCAGCTTTGTGCCCCAAATAAAGTTGCAGAGCCTCATCCAATTCATTATCATGGCTCTGATCGCTGCACCTTTATCGTTTTTGATCACTTATTATCTATCCCTCCTGGCATTCTTCTTCACGGATATCGGGTTTGTGATGAATTTTCTGGGGATAGTATTGCCCTTTGCATCGGGAAACATTCTACCTCTGGATATCTTTCCCGGACTAATAGGGGCGATCCTGATAAAGCTTCCTTCTGCCTATCTCGTTTACCACCCTTCCCGTATCCTCACAGGCAGTTATTCATGGAGTCACTATTGGCAGCTCGTATTGGAAGCACTTTTATGGCTGCTGGTTTTTCTCTTGATCTCTCTTGCAGCATGGTCGCGAGGAAGAAGAAAGTATGAGGCAATAGGATGAAACGCTATTTAGTTTATTATATTCAGGCGAATCTCTTGGAACTGAAGCGTATGGCGATTTATAACATAAGCTTTCTGTTTGATCTTCTGGCTGATCTGGTCAGCATTGTGCTGGCCATGCTGTTCTATCGCATTCTATACTTGAACATCGGAGAGGGACTACGAATATCAATTGAGGATTTATACATACTGGTTCTATCGGTAAAGCTGACCGGAGATCTGTATAATCTGTTCTTTGGCAGTGGAGTTCATTCCCTGCCTTCACTAATCCAATATGGTGGTTTGGACAGCATCCTGATAAAACCCATGAATGTGTTCTTTATGCTGTTTTGCAGTAATCTTAATTGGAAATGCATTGTGAATCTGATAATAGATCTAATGCTATTTGTGCTTATATTTATGCAGTACAATATAGTCTTCTCAGTGCAGAGCATATGTATGTATTTAGTTATGATAGGAATTTCCACCATGGTTTATACAGCGTTTAATATCCTTATCTACCTTGGCTCCGTTGTATTTGTACGCATGGATGCCTTTTCCTCTTTGATTTCTTCCTTTTTTTCACTTTCAACTTTTCCGGCAGCGATTTTTAGGGTAAGCTATCTTAAATTGATCTTTATCTATGTGATCCCGGTGCTGGTGATAGGTAATTTCCCTTTGATGGCAATGCGGGGAGTATATGGATATCATTTATATATTGCCGCAAGTATTTGTGCCTTGATCTTTACCCTCGGTGCATATTGGGGTACAAGCTCAATGCTTAGGCATTATAAAAGTGCATCATCATGATAATGCTCGCAGAAAGTCTACTTACAAAAATGGAACTCGCATCGAATACCAAAGGAGGATCTGATGAAACGTACTATCTTGTTACTATTGCTTATATTACTTTCCATTACACTTTATGCAATGGATATTCCCTATTCCGACCAAGCGGTGATGGAGGACGCAAATCTCATTGATAATTTTGTGTGCGTAGATCCGGATGATTCCAAGGCTGAGACCCTGGCTACCAAAGCCTGGGTATGGCAGGAAGAAGGCAAGCTGATGATTCACTTTTCCTGCGTAATCGACGAGAAGTTTCAGCAAGGATATCCTGCCAGCAGGGATAGTGGGACCCGAGCCGATTATCTGAGATTACAGCTTGTTACTTTGCCTGATGCCAATTTTGCCTATCTTTTTGGTGCATATCCCCAAGGGCAGCTTGTGGACGGCATTCGCAAGGATGATATGAGCGTGGACTATCAATGGGACAGTGATTATAGCTATGTATCTGCACATAACGATTCGTTGTGGTCAGTTACCTTCAGCATTCCCCTGGGATCATTGCGCTTTAAACAGGATTTGCCATATACTTGGGGGCTGATCTTATCCCGTTACCACGAGTCCTCAAAAGAATTTTACAGTAGTCCCTACGCAAATACGGACAGCAAGCGGGATTATTTCAAGGCAGTGCATCCTATCGTATTGCACGAAAAAGTAAGCCGGGCATTGGACATGAAGATAAAGCCCTACTTCGTTAAAAGCTACGATTTGATAAATAAAACGGATAGCTTCGATCCCGATATGCTGGGCTTGGATATCGCCCTAAATCCCGCACAGCAAACGAAGGTTAAGTTAAGCTTCAATCCCGATTTTTCGGATGTCCCCCCGGATGATGCTCAGGATATTTATAATAGTGATACACCTGCCATATATTCTGAAAACCGCTTTTTCTTTGTGGAGGATCTGGATGCCTTTGGCCTTAGCAGAAGCGTTTTCTATTCCCGAAACATCAATAAGCCGACTTTTGCCTACAAGGCTACGGGTAATATCGGCAAAACTAAATGGGGGATATTGGGGGCCAAGGACGAAAAAGTGGTGGATGCTGGCGAGGTGCAAAACTATAATGACTATTACCAGGTGCTCTCCATAATTCCCAGTTACTCGATTTTTACCATGGGTAACGCCTTGATAAGCCGGATGAACAAGGGATATTATAATCATGCCTATTTTGGCAATTATGACCTGAAGCTGGCCAAGATCCTGTCGCTGAATACGGAATTTACTCAAAGCATCACCAAAACTGAAGGGGAAAATGACGACGAAGTTTTGAAGGGATACCAGGTATTCACCGAATTAAATTACAGCCCAAAGAATTTTGATAATTACATCTACTACCAGAAAGTAAGCAAGGACATCTTTCTGGACGCGGGATACCTGTACTATAAAAACCGCCAGACCTATGGAATCTCCATGGATTGGGATTCCAATCCCGGCTATGGATTCATCAAGAAAAAGCAAAGCTTCCTCAGCCTGGATTTCAGCGATTGGTACAATGGTGGAAACACCTATAAAGAGTATTCCGTTTATGGTAACCTGGGTATCGATTTTAAGCCCGGAATCAACTACTCGTTTAATAGTACTTTTGGCACCGTGCACGATGATCTGTGGAACAAGCATAATTTCTATGGGCTGCGGGGGAGCAGTTCCTGGGACAAAAAAACCTGGGCTCGGGTAACTCTGGCCATATCATATGCCGATGAACTGGTATATGCATTGAATAACACCTATACGAAGCTGGGTCTGGAGGCCTATGTATCCGGGGATATTGCCCAAAGATATTCATATTCACTAAATTGGCAGCTAAATGATTACGGCTATCGCAAAGATAATGTGGTGGATTATGGGGATGGGCCTGAGAACGTAACGCTCGACGACCGCTACTCGATAATCAACGCCAGCTTGAACTACACTCCCAATTTGAAACTGCGCTTCACCGGAGGGGTCGGCTACAGTAACTATACGCTATATGGAGTATATGCCGATGTGCAATTCTATGGCAATCTGCAATATGAATTCAAAAGAGATCAGTTCCTCTATGCGGGAGTGAAAAGCTCACAAAGCCAGATTGAGATATCCACATTTGGCGATCCCCTGGGACATTACAGCAAAAACAGCGCCACGGCCTATGTGAAGCTGGCGTTATCCCTGTGAAGCAAGCTCCCGTTACCTGCGTAATAATGACCCGGTAAAAAAAAGAACTTCAATCAGCAAGATAGAGTCTGGTCTGGCATGGATTGTCTAAGTATCATCAACGGACTATATCAAACCGAGCTGTTTCAATCTGAAAGGAATTCTTCTTTAGATTTTCCTTGCCAGAAATGCAAAGCGAAAATAGGATGAAAAAAAAGACCATAGTGAGGTAACCATGTCCTATCTATATGTCGCCGCAGCATTCGCACTCTTTATTGTCGTCATTATTTCCAGAGGCTTGATCGTGGTGCGTCAGGCCCAGGTAGTGATCATCGAACGCCTGGGAAGATATTACAAAACCCTGGAATCAGGCATCCACATCATCATCCCGATTTTTGACAAGACCCGCACCATCCACTGGCGCTATAACAAGAGCGATTTCCGGGGCAACGTGGTGGTGGTGCAGCGTGTGGAAGACCGCATCGACCTGCGTGAAACCGTGTACGATTTTCCCCGTCAGAATGTGATCACCAGCGATAACGTCTCCATCAACATCAATGCTCTCTTGTATTTCCAGATCACCGATCCCTACAAAGCGGTTTACGAAATCGGCAACCTGCCCGAAGCTATCGAAAAGCTTACCCAAACCTCGCTGCGTAACGTGATCGGTGAACTGCAGCTGGACAAAACTCTTATCTCGCGTGATACCATCAATGCCAAGCTGCGCGATATTCTGGACGAAGCTACCGACAAATGGGGCGTGAAAGTGAACCGCGTGGAATTGCAGGACATCCTGCCTCCCGAAGAGATCAAAACCGCCATGGAAAAGGAAATGCGCGCCGAGCGCGATAAGCGTGCCAAAATCCTCCAGGCCGATGGCGAACGTGAATATCAGATTCGCACCGCCGATGGCGAAAAAATGGCCCGCATTGCCCGCGCCGAGGGTGAAGCCCAATCCAAATTGCTGGTGGCCGATGCCGAACGCCGTTCCATCGAAATGATCGCCGAAGCCGTTAAAGGCACCTCCACCGATCCCGCGCAATACCAGGTAGCGCTAAAGTATGTGGCCGCCTTCCAGGAGATCGTGAAACAGGGCGACAAAACTGTGATTATCCCTTACGAATCCTCCGCGCTTTTGGGCAGCGTGAAAACCCTGGCCAATATCTTTAAGCAGTAGTGCCAA
>JAGOGT010000050.1 GCA_017996595.1 Candidatus Cloacimonadota bacterium | reverse complement strand
AATCAGGTTGGATTAAAAATGGGGGTATACAAGTAAAGTATTTCTTGACAGAGATAAGGTCTTTGAAAGAATTGACCATATAGTTAAAAATGAGACGCTAAAGGAATGAACAACATGGCAATAAATAATATTAAGAATCTGATTCTTAGCGCTGCTGGGAAGGAATTTCTGGCCCGAGGATACAGCGGAGCAAGAATGCAGGCTATTGCTGATAAGGCGGGCATCAATAAGGCTCTGCTACATTATCATTTCAGCAGCAAGGAAAAGCTGTATAACGCGGTGTTGAGAGATCAATTTGCCTCTTTCATCGAATCTTTGATAGAGCTGTTCTTAAGAGAGGAAGATTTGGAGCCTTGGTTGCGGCGATTGATCGCCAGGCTATTGCGGGAATTTTCTGCGCGGCCTCAATTCTCGCGCTTCATCATCTGGGAGTTGAACAGCCAGGGGAAAGAATTGCCCCGCATATTTGCGGAAGTATTGGCGCAAAGCGAAGAGGGAACATTTCTAAAGCGGATAGAATCCCGGCTGAGGCAATATGGGTTGCAGAGCTACCCTCCGCAGCAGTTTCTGATGAATATACTGTCTTTATGCATCTATCCCGGAATGGCTCGACCTTTGTTGGAGCAGGTGATGGGGAAAGAAGTGTTCAGTGATCCGAATTTCGTCGGGCAGCGGGAAGAAGAGATATTCCGGCTGATCAAGTATGGTATTTTTTTAAGACCGGGAGGTGAAAAATGAGGCGGTTATTGCTTATTCTTGTTTTGGCGCTTGCTTTGGTTTCTTGCGCCAGAGAGGAAAGTGGAGAGCGTTGGACTACGGTGATGGAGGCGACGAGTTTTCGGATATCAGCTCTTTTGGGGGGGCGAATCAGCAAGATATATGTAACTGAGGGTGAAGAGATAGAATCCGGGGCTAAGATCGCAGAATTGGATGCTCAGGAATTGCAATTCTCTTTGGAACAGCAAATGGCAGCATTGCAGGAGCTTGCGGTTCAGGAAGAGCTTTTTCTCACCCAGATCGAGATTGCCAATGCGGATCTGGAGTATCAAAGTCGCCGGCAGGGACGCAGTGAACGGTTGTATGAAGAAGAAGTAATTCCCTTGCAAAATCTGGAAGATGGTCAGTTGTTGAAAAGCAAAGCAGAATTGCAATATCAAGCCGCGCAGAAAAACCTGCGTCTGGCAGAGGCCAGGAAGGCATCGATATTGGCACAAATCAAAACGCTGAAAAAGAGGATTGAAGACAGCACTATCAGCAGCGAATTCAGCGGAAGGCTTGAACATCTGTATTTTGATGAGGGAGAGATGTTGCCAAATATGGGGCAATTGGCAGAGGTTCTGGATACACAATCCCTGGAAGCCAACATCTATGTGAATGAAGAGTATCTGGCTTTATTTAAGCCGGGAATGCGCTTGATGCTGGAAGTAAGTGGTCACGCAGAAAGGTTGGAAGCAAGGGTTATCAAGATCAGCAACAAAGCGGAATTTACTCCAAAAACAGTGTTAACACCCGACAACCGGAGCGTGATGGTATATGCAATACGTTTGCGGGCAGAGAATCCGCATGGCATTCTGAAAGATGGTATGCCGGTGGATGTGTATCTGCCATGAATATCATCGAAGTGCAGGGTCTGCTAAAGAGCTACGGCGGTTTGCGGGCATTGAATAAGGTGGATCTGGAAGTGCCGAAGGGAGTGGTGTATGGCATTATAGGTCCTGACGGCGCGGGAAAAACTACTCTTTTGAGGACTTTGTGCACGCTGTTGCCATATAGCGAGGGCAAGATTCAGGTGTTGGGCTATGATGCTTTGCGTCAATCTACCGCTATTCGTGCTGCAATTGGATATATGCCGCAACGTTTTTCTTTGTATCAGGATCTATCTGTGGAACAAAACCTGCGTTTTTTTGCCAGGCTCTTTCGGGTGAAACATCGCGAGATGGTTCAGCGGCGTGAGAAGCTCTATGAGTTTTCACGTTTAAAGCCTTTTGCCAAACGTCTTGCCGGAAATCTGAGTGGCGGGATGAAACAAAAGCTGGCGCTTTCCTGCGCTTTGATTCATACGCCGGAACTGATCATTCTGGACGAGCCCACCTTTGGAGTGGATCCGATATCCCGGATGGAATTTTGGCAGATATTGCACGAATTGAAGCGGGATGGCGTAAGCATTGTAGTCTCTACACCCTACATGGATGAAGCCGGGCAATGTGATCAGATCACGCTGTTACACAAAGGAGAAGTAATCGGCAAGGGCAGTCCGCAGGAGATAATCGATTCCTGGCAGGGGCGTTTGTATAAGCTGCGGGCAGATGATTTGCAAGATCTGTATAGGTATTTGATCACCAAGGTTGAGCGTGGCGATCTGCAGCTATTCGGCTCGGAGATTCACCTGTTCAGCGAAGTGGAGATAGAAGCAAAAACGATAGAAAACTGGAGCAAAGAACATCCGGATCTGACAAGCTGTGAAGAGATCAGTCCCGGCATGGAAGATGTGTTCCTGAAGATGATGCAATGATACATACAAGAGATTTGGTGAAAGAATTTGGCTCCTTCAGAGCGGTTGACAACATCAATTTGGACATCGCCAAGGGAGAGATATTCGGCTTTCTGGGCGCTAATGGAGCAGGTAAGACCACCACCATTCGCATGTTGTGCGGCTTGCTCTTGCCCAGTAGCGGTAGCATCACAGTGGATGGCCTGGATATTGCCAAACACAGTGAAGGGGTGAAGCACAAGATCGGCTATATGAGTCAGAAGTTTTCTCTGTATCCGGATCTGAAGGCGATCGAGAATCTGGAATTTTATGCCGGAATATATCAAGTGCCATTCAAAAAGGCGCTGGCAAACATCAGAGATGTGATGGATCAATTTGGTCTTACAGACATTCTGAGTAGCAGCACCGGAGCTCTGCCGATGGGCTATAAGCAGCGGCTCAGTCTGGTGGCGGCCTTAGTGCATGATCCGCCATTGGTGTTTTTGGATGAACCCACCAGCGGAGTGGATCCGCAGGCCAGACGCGAGTTTTGGCAGGTGATAAACGATCTGGCTCAAACCGGTAAGAGTGTAATTGTAAGCACTCATTTCATGGATGAAGCGGAATATTGCCATCGGGTGATCGTAATGCAGGACGGTCGTGAGGTGGTTTTGGGCAAGCCCGCTGAATTGAAAGATCAGCATCAGGCGGGCAGCATGCAAGAACTCTTTTTGAGAGTATTGGGAGAGAACAATGCCAAATCTGTCTAGAATCCATGCTATAGCGCAAAAGGAAGTGTTTCACATCTTGCGAGATTCCCGAACCTTGGTGATCATCATTCTGATGCCGCTCTTGCAGCTTATAATCTTCGGATACGCCATGAACATGGAATTGCGGCAAGTTCCCCTTGTTGTGCAGGATAATGCTTTAAACGGCGCCTCAAGGGCTCTGATCGATGCCTTTATTCATACGGATTATTTTCAGGTGGTTCCGTTAGCAGCAAAACAACTGGAGCCTAAGAGTATTTTCCAGACTCGTAAGGCGCAGGCTACGCTCAGCATTCCCAAGGATTTTGGCAATTCTGAAACTGCCGTATATCTGGAGATTGATGCCTCGGATCCTAATAGCGCGCAATTGATCCAGAATTATGCCACAGGAATTGTTGGTTCTTTCAGGGGCAGTGTCGCGGCAGGGATTGATCTGCGTCCGTTGATTTTGTATAATCCGGATATGAAGAGTTCCTTTTTCTTTGTGCCGGGTTTGATTGCCATGATTCTGGTGATGATCTGTGCCTTGCTTACCAGCATTTCCATCAGCAGAGAAAAAGAGATGGGTAGCATGGAGCAGATTTTGGTATCGCCGGTTTCTGCAAGCGAGATTCTTCTGGGCAAGGTATTGCCCTACATTCTGTTGGGTTTGCTGGATGCTCTTCTGATCCTGGGTGTGGGGATGCTGTTGTTTCAGGTGCCCTTCCGGGGAGAATTTGTGGTCTTTTTGCTCTTTACCTTTCTATATGTGCTTACTTCGCTGTGTTTGGGGCTTCTGGTTTCCACGGTAGCCAAAACTCAGCAGGCGGCGATGATGATGGCATTGGGCATTACTCTGTTGCCTACTTTACTGCTTTCCGGATATATGTTTCCCATCTCCAGTATGCCTCCAGTATTGCAGAAACTTACTCTTGTGATTCCCGCCCGCTATTACCTGCAAATAATTCGGGGAATAATGCTGAAGGGGAATGGAGTGCAGCATTTGTTTCAAGCAGGGCTCAGCCTGGTAATCATGAGCGCAGTGATGCTCTTGGTGGCAGCCCGCCGCTTCAAATTGAGGTTATCATGAAATCGCTGAGAGTAATATCCAGCTTCATCAAAAAAGAGTTTCGCCAGATCGTCCGTAGCCGGGAGATGCTGATTGTGCTGTTTGGCTTGCCGGCGGTTCAGCTGTTGGTAATGGGTTTTGCGGTATCCAACGAAGTAAAAAACCTGCGTTTGGCTTTTCTGGATTATGATCGCAGCAGTAGTAGCCGGGCTCTTGTTCAGAGCTTTGATACAGCGGATCGCTTCAAAATTGTGCCGGTGGAGCAGGATGCCAGAGCCGAAGATCTGATCTCTTCCTGGCGGGCGCAAATAGTGGTGGTGATCCCGCCCGGTTTTTCTAAAGATTACCTTTCCGGCAAGGAAAGCAGTTTACAGCTTGTTGTGGATGGCATCGATGGCAATTCTGCGGCGGTGGCAAATGCATATGTGGCGGGAGTTTTAGGGGAGTTTCACCGGAGAAATCTGCAAGAGAAGAGGATCCGGACTCCACTTTCCAAACCCATTGCTGAAGTTGAGCTGATCTCCCGCATGAGCTTCAATCCGGATCTGAAGAGTAGCGTGAATACCATTCCGGGCATCATCGCGGTATTGGTAACGGTAACTTCTATGATGCTTTCTGCCATCAGCCTGGTGAAGGAGAAAGAGCTGGGGACTCTGGAGCAGCTTTTGGTAACTCCGGTGAAGAAACAGCAATTGATGGCAGGGAAACTGGTACCATATTTGATCATTACTCTGGCGCAATTGCAGGTGGCGATCGTGATGGCGGGTCTCATCTTCAAGCTGCAGTTGGCAGGCAGTTATTGGCTCTTAATGCTTTTTTCCGGGATCTATCTGTTTACCACACTGGGACTGGGGATATTGATCTCGACCAAGGTAGGCACTCAGCAGCAGGCGATGTTCTTTTCCTGGTTTATCATGGTGATATTCATCCTGCTTTCCGGATTCTTTGTTCCTGTGCGCAACATGCCCCCCGC
The DNA here is from genome assembly GCA_017996595.1 of Candidatus Cloacimonadota bacterium. Taxonomy (GTDB): domain Bacteria; phylum Cloacimonadota; class Cloacimonadia; order Cloacimonadales; family Cloacimonadaceae; genus Cloacimonas. The sequence continues at coordinate 2,300 of JAGOGT010000050.1, read as the reverse complement.
GATCCAATGGATCAGCTATTTCAACCCTCTCAGCCACTACATGACGGTGTTAAGGGAGATAGTGATCAAGGGCAGCAATCTGGCGCAACTGGCAAAGGAATTTTGGATTCTTCTAAGCAGTGGCTTGATCATCTTCAGTATAAGTGTAATCAGCTTTAGAAAAAGAATATGAGCAGCCTTTCAGCTGTTGAACAGGCAGGTTTAGAACCGGGAGACTATCGGACAAAAGCAGCGGCAATCAGGCGTGGTTACGCAGTTTCAGCTCCATCGGATGCGGATTCAGGTATACCTGATCTGCCAGATATTCTTTATCGTATTTGCGCACGTAGTGGTTTAACAGGGTAATGGGGACGATCAGGGGAATAAGGGCGTCCTTATACATGGAGATGAGGCGGATAAGTTCCTGTTTTTCAAAGGGATCCAGATCTTTCTTGAAATAGCCGAGGATGTGGAGCAAGACGTTCTGATGCTTACTGGGTGTGGCGTGGCGTTTCATGGCGCTCATCAGCTCTTCAAAATAGATCCTGCAGAAATCCTCAGGAGGATATTTACGCAGGTCTGCCACCAATTTGCCCATTGAGCGGTAGTGGGCGGGACTGTGAGCCATCAGCAGATACTTGTGGATGGTATGAAAGCGCACCAGAGCGCCGGGGTTGAGACCCTCCCGGCAAAGCTTGTGCCAGCGCTGCATTATAAAGACTCGTTCAATGAAGTTTTCGCGCAATACGGGATCGTGCAGGCGCCCTTCTTCTTCCACCGGTAAAAGGGGAAACGCGGCAAGTAGTTCGCGGGCAAAGATGCCTACGCCGGTCTTTCCGGCAGCACCACCATGGAGGGGATATACTTTTACTCGCTCCATTCCGCAGGAAGGGGATTTGCTTTTGAGGATGTATCCACATAGCGGCAGTTTGCGCAGTTCCTCGATTCGGGGTGCGCACCAGTTGAGCATTTGGTCTGTAAAATCATGAGCGGTTTTATTGCTTAACATGCGGTAATCATCTTTGCTTCCCTTCAGGTTCAGCGCTTCTCTGGGAATAGGCATACCGCACTGGTGTTCAGGGCATAGATCGAAATAATCCGCAAAAGCTCCAAGAGTATCTACCACCCAGCTATCATATTTGTGTCCGCCATCATAGCGCACTTCTTTGCCCAGCAAACAGCTGGAACAGCCCAGCAGAATTTTATCCATTGATAACTCCTGATTTTTCTAAAGATTTAGGTAGCTGTGTTTTCCAGCGTTATGCGGCTTTCTCCCGCTTCCAGAAAGCTTTTTGCGGTGAGCATGATAGGGGTATTTTCGCTAGTAGTGATGGTGCAAACGGCTCTTCCGGGAATCCATCCAATTAGATTTCCTACCTTCATTTCAGCATCGGGGATGCGGATAATGCGTCTGGCAGAAAAGCTGAAGCGCATTCTGGGCCTATCCAGCAGCAGTTCATCACCATCCCAGTGACATCCGGATTTGGGGCAACGCAGCTCACAAACATCCCAGGCTTTTTTGTGGATGCTGATGCGGCGCAAACCTTTGGCAAGCATAGGTGTGGAGATCTTTCCGGTGATGGGACTATATACCGCGTCATCTGTAGGCTGCACAATCCGGTGACGAATGCGGTAGCGCAGAGCCAGAGTGATGTACCAGAAAATGGACAGACTGCTGGCGATGTGGAACAGATAGATGTGCGGGAAAACCACGCTGCACCACAAGAAGATGCCAAAAACAATAAGGGCGGGGACTTGCCCTCGGTGTTGGATCCTCTTGATATGCCTTACATGGGCACCATCGGAGAGGATGTAGCGGTTCATTTGGTAGTGCGCACCCAAGTATCGGTTCTACCGGCCAGGGCGATACCGATAAAGCCCCGCAGTGAGAGAGTGTTGTTATTCACCATCTGGGCTTTAGCAGAGTATGTTTTGCCGCTTTTGGGATCATAAATCTTGCCGCTGCTGTATTTGTTCTTACCGTCGTATTCCAATCCGGAAAGCACCTGCAAGTTCATCAGGGGGCGTTTGGCAAGTTTTGCATCTGGATTTTTGGAATCCAGCTTGGCATTGCCTTTTTCATCGTTGGGTTCGCGCAACCAGACTATTTTGCCGATAAAAGTGCCATCTTCGGCCTGGCTGATCTCGATTTTACTGCTTTTTTCACCGTTGTACCACACACCGGTGATGCGATCTGCGGACTTCCGCCTGGCAGATGAAGTTGTCTTGCATATCGTAGACGAGTATCCAGCGCAGATCACTCAGATCGTAACGAATCAGCAGTTCCTTGCCGATGTGCCCGATCAGCTCCGTATCCCAGT
>JAGOGT010000049.1 GCA_017996595.1 Candidatus Cloacimonadota bacterium | reverse complement strand
GGACGAGAGGTAGCATTATTCGAATATCGAATGCAGGCGGCGATACTTCTCAAAGCTAAGCCGCAGGCCCGAAGCGGTAATAATATCTTTAGATGAACTTAAGCTCCAGGCGAGGGGATCGTAAATGGGGAAAAAGCTGTCTCCCACATAGTTGGCATGGATACGCGTAAGATACATGTGGGTGGCATAAGGCAAAAACGCTTTGAAAATCTGGGCTCCGCCGATTACAAAGGCGTTTAATTCTTTAACCAGGTTCAAGGCTTCGGGAATACTGTGGCAAAGGGTGATGCCTTCTGCAGAAAAGCTTATGCTGCGGGAAAGCACGATGTTACATCTGCCTTTTAGAGGTTCTTTGAGGGATAGAAAAGTAGTGCGTCCCATAATCACCGGATGCCCCAGGGTTTGTTTTTTGAACCAGGCGAGGTCTTCGGGGAGCTGCCAGGGCAGTTTGCCTTTATATCCGATGGCATTATGGGCATCAAGGGCGGCGATGATGATCAGCTTCAGAATTTACCTACTCGGAAGAAAGTGTCGATTTGGGGGATGCCAGCTGCGTAAGCTTCCGGCAGGGTTCCATAAAATAGCATCTTGCCTGCGTCCAAAAAGATGATTTTATCGGCGATGCGATGGATGGAGGCCAGCTCGTGAGTTACCACCACGATGGTCATATTCAGCTGTTTTTTGAGGTCCAGAATCAGATCATCCAAAGCTGCGGAAGTAAGGGGATCAAGCCCTGCGGAAGGTTCGTCGCAAAAAAGGATCTTGGGATCGAGAGCGATAGCCCTGGCCAGAGCCGCACGCTTTTTCATGCCCCCGGAGAGCTCAGAAGGAAGCTTGTAGATGGCATCGTCCAAACGCACCAGATGGAGCTTTACCCTGATGATGCGTTCGCGCAGGGCAGGGCTGAGCCTGGTGTGCAATTCCAGGGGAATACTGATATTCTCAAAAACGGAGATGGAATTCAGCAAAGCGCCGTTTTGGAAGAGCATGCCGGTTTGCTTCAGAATTTCCGCAAATTGATTTTCTTCCATATTCAGCACTTCTTCATCCCAGAATTTAACGCTTCCGGCGGCAGGTTCAATAAGACGAAGGATGTTCTTTAGCAGCGTAGTTTTACCACAGCCGCTACCCCCCAGGATAACCGTAATCTCTCCAGGCACGATATCCACGGAGATGCCATCCAAAACGGTTTTATCGTCATATTTGGCAACGAGATCGCGGACGGAGATGATGGGCTGTAAAGGCTTCATATATATAGCAAACTGAAGATGGCGTCCAGGAGGATCACCGCAAAAATGGAAGCAACCACGGAGGTGGTGGTGGCTTTGCCAACCCCTTCCGCTCCGCCTTTTACCTGAAATCCGTAGTGCGAACCGATGATCACAATCGCCCAGGCAAATACCACGCTCTTGCCAAAGCTGATCACCAGGTCTTTTAAGGCGATTATATCCACGGCACGCTGAAAGAAAGTGGTGGCACTTACGTCCAGATAACTGATAGCAATAAGCAGTCCTCCCAGGATGCCGATGATGATGCTAAAGGCTACCAACAAGGGCATTACGATCATCAGGGCGTGAAACTTGGGAACCACAACATAGCGAATGGGGGAGAGGGCCATCATCTTTAGCGCGTCGATCTCCTCGGTTACCTGCATGGTGGCGATTTCGGAAGCGATGGCACTGCCGCTGCGGCCGGCCACGATAATCGCGGTGAGCATGGGCCCCATTTCGTTTACCATGGTAACCGAGATCAATTCCGCGATGAAGACATTGGCGCCAAAGATTTTTAGCTGGATGGCGGATTGCAGGGACAGGATGAACCCGATGATGAAGGATAACAAGGCAACGATCGGCAGCGCTTGAGAACCAAGTCCATAGGCTTGCTGCACGAAGGAGCCCTTCCTTTCGCCTCTGCGGTTGAAAGCCCCGATCAAAGCCCAATAGAAGACTTCGGAGCTGAGAATGAGCAATTCCTTCATTTGGCCGTAGCCCACGATAAGGGTATCGCCAATGCCCTCGAAAAATCCGATGCCACGTTCGGGAAGCTTGCGGCTTAGCTTCAGCGTGGTGAAGGTATCGATAATTCCCTGCACCTCAGGATTTGCTCCTTTTATCAGCAAGATGCTATCCTGCCCCAGGGTATGCTGTAATTCATCCAGAAAGGCTACCCCGGCGCTATCAATTCCCTGCACTTGTTCCAGATCGAGGATGGAGGGATGTTCGTGCCTGATCAGCCTGGCAGCGTGCTCCTCCAGCTCTGGAACGGTTTGGGAATTCAAGTGTCCTTCCAGATACAGGGTGCCATTTACAAGCTTGCAGGCCATCAAACCTCAATAATAGAGAGATAAGCGCAAAAAAGAACTGGTGTCATACACCACCCAGGGCTTTATCTGCTTATCATAGGTGATATTCAGCTTGATGTCCAAAGAGATATTACGAAAGATACGCAGGTTGATGCGGTTCTCATTTTCCAGGTGGTAATCCTTGTCCGGGGCATTCAAAGGGAAAAGCACATCCAGAGTGGAATTGATGCTCAGGAATTTGAGGAGATTGGCCGCAGATAAAATCACGGTGCTTTCGATGCCTTTGGTGCTTCGGTCGGCATCTTCCTGATAATACTCAAAACCGGTGAGATTATCGGTATTTCTATAGCGGAAGCTTTCCCTATTATAATCCTGCTGCAAGCCGTAACCCCCACGCCAACTAAGCCAGCTATTGGAGCCGAAATAGATGCGATAGGTGATCCCAGTGCCCTCTTTCAGTTTTAAGGGGAACAGGGGATTTTTGGTTTTCAGACTGCTAACCCCAAATAGCCGATCGAGTTCGTGGCCATCCTCATCCAGCAGAATGAGGTCTTTCTCCTCGGGGAAGTTTGTGGTTTCCTCAAAAAAGTGGGTACTGAGATCGCTACGCCCGTAAAAAGCGAAGTTCTTCAGCAGGGGTTGCTTTTTCCAGGGATAGAGCAGTAAAACCCCTTTCAAAGAATAATCATCCGGGTTGAAATGAAAATCGCTGCCCGTGGTGAGATTCATCCCCAGGTCGTAAAGACTGCGCAGGGTGAAATGGAAGGGCCTGATCATATCATGCGTATCGATGCTATTGTCAAACTGCGCAGCCAGATTAAGGCTATTGGTAGGCTTTTCCTTGTCCACATTGTTATTCGAGGCCAGGCTGATATTGCCGTGCACCGCGCCCTTATGCAAGCGCTGCGAAGCATATCCCAGATCATCATCGGCAAAAACGCCGGCGCCCACAAAATAGTTGGTGTCGCTATTGGGATCCACCACGATGGTAAGGGTTTTTCTATCCCCCTTTGCCAAAGTAACCGTGGCAAAATTATGCAAATCGTTCCAGGAACCACCTCCCAGCTTTACGAGATAAGCATTTGGAGCCAGGATCCACAGCTTATCAGAGGTGCCTACTTCATCATCTCCCACGCTGAATACCGTGCCGCTATATTGCTTGTAGCCAATGCCTTCCCCGGTATCGCGAATCCAAATATCATAGCCGCTGCGAACCCGGGTTTGCGAAGCATCGATGATTACTACTTTCAGTTCGCTCCAAACGGGATTAACCACGCATCGCTGCCTGGCTTTGATCTCCACGGGGATTACCAGTTCGTCCATATCGCCCAGAGTAATGCGATATCTGCCGGGGCGTAAAGCCACTTCACGGTTCATTTGCCATTCATCGTAGGTGATTACGGTATTCAGGCTGTCCAAAGCTTCAATGGAATAGGTAATAGGCTGGTCTGTAGCAGTTTTAGTTTGAACCAGCAGTTCTCCATAAGTTATCTGAGCGGCGCTATTGGCAATTTGTTCATAGTAATACCTTTCGATGTGGCTGCTGGTAACCGAAGGCGGAGCAACCGGAATGGGGATACCGCTGAAGAACATATTACACTTGGCGGCAAAAACATTGGTTTCGGCCATAATCATATCGTTGAAGGCCTGCACCAAAGATACCATGGAAGGATCAACGAGATCGGTGTAGCGTTCGTTTTGGTAGCTTAGCACGATATTCTGGGCGGTGGAATCAAGCAGCACAAATTCCATGCGCAGATAGGCTTTGGGCTCAATTCCCGCAAGCTTTTCGATGTTCATTACGTTTGTTTGCAGATAATAATCGGGAATCTTGTCTGCTTGTTCCCCTCGGGAGATATGGCCAAAGATGTTATAGGCCCGCATCCTTTCGGATACCAGATTGGGAATGGCATCCCTCAGCTTGGCAGCCCATACGTCGGATTGCAGATAGCGCACCCGGTAGAAATTTTCTTTTACTACTATCTGATTGCGGTCATAGGTGCGGGGAAGATAGGTATCCAATACTTCCAGCACAGCTCCGGTATTCTTGGAGCGTACCAAAGCCTGGTCTTCACCTGATTTTTGATAATCCAGCACATAGTAATTGGTAACCAGTTTATCCACCTTGCCAAAACAAGCGCTGAGCAGCAGCATAATTAACGCGGCGAAGAGATAATAGCTATGTTTACGTAAGAGATGCATCATTACTCCTAATTGCCCCGGAGCAGAATGGAGGGGGTATCTGAGATCTGACGGGAAAATTCATTCAGGTTCTCGCTCGCTTCTGCCAAAGAATCTAATGTATCCAGAAGGTTGCCCTGTCCACGAACCACAACCCTATTCAAAGTGGACATCAAGTTACTGGCTTTTTGCAGAGTGGTGCTCAGTTCGCTGACCATACCGCTTACATTGGCTTGATTAAGCTGCCCGGAGAGGGCATTCAGATTGGCGATTAAAGCCGAAAACTCCGGTGAGTAAAGCAGCGTATTAACCTGATCGATAGATTTATTCAGGTTGGTGCTCAGCGTGGTTATCTGTTTGGTAGATTCCAGCACCATCTGGTCGGTATGGCTGCCTACATTATTAATTTGAAAGCGGGTATCGCTGATCAGCAGCTTGCTCTGTTCGCTGATTTCATTTAAATGGGTATCGAGGTTGTTGGTTAAAGTGAGCAATTGCTGATTAAGCGTATCGGTGAGGCGTACAATGCTTTCGTTGGTGGTTTTGGTTAGTTCATCCACACTTCTGGTGCCGGTGCTGGTGATATTGGACATTTCCGCAGTAAGGCTTTTGGTGATGTCATCGATATTGTCATTCAGGCCTTCGGTAAGGTCGGCAACGTTGTCGGACACCCTGCTGATGCTGATCATGGTAGTAGTAAGATTCTCTCTGGTATTGGCGATTAAAAGGCTTGTTTCCGAAAGTATTTTGGCCAGGTTTTCCCGGTTCTCTTTATCTGTAAGTTCGCTGATATTGGCGGCGATCATGTCCACTTTTTCGATGATGGAGAGGGCTTTTACGCTGATATCATCAAGCATCGTAGTGCCTGCTTTAATATAGGAACCAGGTTTTACCAGCCTCGTGGCATTGGTACCGCCGCGAATTTCCACCGCTTTGATGCCGGTTATGCCGGTGAGCATCAGCACGGCTTCGGTGTCTTCTTTTATGGGAGTACCTCTATCCACGCTTATCTTCACGATGATTTTGGTTACATCTTTGGGGGAGATGCGGATATCGTCCACGCGTCCTACTCTGATGCCCTGGTAGTTCACGATTCCGCCTACTTGTAAGCCGGTAACGGAGAAATTCTCAAACTGGATGTAATAGATATCGCGTTTTTCCACCAAACGGCTTCCAGCCACCACAGCCGCAAAAACGATGATTAATAGCGAACCGATGGCGATGAATATCCCCAGCCGGATCTTGAGTGCTTTTGATACCATGCGTTACCTCTTTATAATCGGCCGTGTTAGCATTGTTCAGGCCTCCAGGTTCATATTGCCGGTCAAAAGGCGGTTGCTGATCCTGACCGGACTATGGGCATTCAGTTCCACTCTTCCCTCGCAGATCACATCATCTCCGAAGGTGATATCACCCTTCACCTTTAGCTGCTTGCATCCGCTAAGAGAAATGCTTCCGGTGGGGAATCTGCTTTGCAGCGCATCCACACTTCCATAGTAATCATCATCCAGCGTAATCTCCGGAGCTTTCTCCAGATTACGTTTCAGGATAATCTGATATTGATCGTTCAGCTCATAGGCATCAGACCATACGGCAAGCAAATCACTGGTTTTCTTCACCGGGGCAAATCTGGAGCGGGGAACCACCAGCGCTTTGGAATTATGGAACATCCCAATGGCCGCTCCCATCGCCGTTTCCAATTGATACACCGGAACCTTGTCCACCACCTTGGGATTTACGATCAACGGCAGCAGCATCAAGCCTTCGGAGGAGATCAGCTGCCATTCCAAAGCCTTGAGATCGATCCAGATATTATTGGTATTAAAGTAGTTATAATAGCTGATATCCTGAAATTCAGAAAGCTCTTCCTCCGGGCATTGCGCTATTTCACGTAGTAACAATTGCCCATGTTGATCTTCGCTGAGGTGCCCACCTTTCTTATCGGATTCTGTTCTGCGGCACACTTCCATCACGAAGGGAATCTTATGCTGCTCCATATATGCAGGTATGCCCGTATCCACCGTTGCTCCCAGATTATCCGCATTGGAAATGAAGGCATAGCGATAACCGCTGCTGATCATTTTTTCCAGTAGCCCGCCAGATGACAGCGCTGTGTAGATATCTCCGTGTCCCGGAGGATTCCACATCCTGGCTTTGTCAATTGCTTCAAAGGGCTGCAGATTGTCCTGACGGATGCGGGGAAATCTATTCTGCATAAAGGACAGGGGGAGTTCCTGCCTTCCCAGATCAGGGTATTTGCTTAGATATTCCAGAGTATCGGTTTCGGTGCTGAAGCTATTCATGAAGAGCAGCAATACGTCGTAACCGCTTTGCGCACGCAGGGTAAGGATTTGCCTGCTGATGATATCCAGGAAATTCATGTTGCCTTTCACGGGCAGCAGCGATTTGGCCTTGGACAGGCCCATACTGGTTCCCAAGCCGCCATTCAGTTTGATTACGGCGATGCTCTTCAGCATTTTGGGATCGGCCAGGGATTTCAAATCTTCATATTGCAGCAGATTATCTTTGCCGGGAGGGGATATCTGCGCTTTGGAAATGTAGCCCTTTTCTCCATCTTGCAGCTTTTGGTAATAGGCCGAAAAAGTCCTGATAACTTCATCTTTCAGTCCTTCCTGCTTCATCATCTTAGCGTAGATTGCCGGCATAATCTCTCCCTGAATTCTATTTAATGAGTTTATCTATCAAGTCTTCATCCACAGCGTGGGGGATGGTGATAAGTCCTTCCTGCGCATGATTATGGTTCCACTGGGTACTGGTAGCTATTGCTCCTTCGTTTCTGGCCCAGGCACGTCGGGCTACTCCACCCATCACGTCCCAGGAAAGTGCTTTTTTCACCACTTCATCCATGCGGGCACTGCCATCCAAAACGATGCCATTTCCACCATTGATGCTGCGTCCGATGCCTACTCCACCGCCATTGGAAAGCACTACCAGGGTCATGCCTCTGGCCACGTTTCCGGCAAAGCATTGCGTAGCCATATCGGCCATCACGTTCGAACCATCTTTGATATTAGCCGTTTCTCTGAAAGGTGAATCCGTTCCGGAAACGTCGTGATGGTCCCTTCCCAGCATCACCGGACCAATTTCCCCTCTGCGTACCATGTCGTTAAAACGCAGGGCCAGTTTTATT
>JAGOGT010000048.1 GCA_017996595.1 Candidatus Cloacimonadota bacterium | reverse complement strand
GGAAGGTGAAGACTAAGACCCGGAAAAGGCACAGCGGGTGGAACTGCTGTCTCCCTTCGGGAAGACCTGAGCGGTTGGATAACGTAAGGAACACAAGCCAGCTCAGGAGCTGTCATGTGGTTGGAGACGGAATGGTCAGGGGAAGTGATCTTATTCAGAGTAAAGCGTTTACCTTGAGATGCCCAGGTGATCCCCGGGCAATTGCATGGTGGTCACATGGTCATCGCATGGATAAGGATCAGGAAAAAAAGTAGAACTCTTATAACCTGATCGACCTGATTCTCCTGATAGATACTCTCTCACAAATTGCACTGATTTTACAGAAAAATAAGCACAGATGACGACGATTAATGGATAGTGCTTGATAGTATGGCCCACAGACTGGGCTGAAACCTGACACCTGAAACCTTACCAGCGGATATACATAAGGCGGTTACGGCAGATTAATCCGGAATTGATGGAGAATTAAAGCGACATTGGGCAGAATTGACTACAAAAAACCGAATAAATTCGGTGGACCGACCGAATAAATTCGGTGTTCCGGGCTGTTCCCTCCCTTTTCCCTGTTCCCTTCTCCCTGTTCCCTTTTCCCTTTTCCCTTTTCCCTTTTCCCTTTTCCCTTTTCCCTGTTCCCTTCTCCCTTCTCCCTTCTCCCTTTATTTTACCGCTGTTCCCAGCAGCGCAAAGAGGGCTTTGATATCTTTCACCTTGCTAACTTTAGGATTGGCTTTGGTGCGGGCATAGCCTGAGACAAAGACTCTGGAATAGCCAAGCTTGATCGCTTCCTTGATGCGGCTTTCCATTTGGGACACGGGTCGGATCTCGCCATTAAGCCCTACTTCGCCGATAAAGACGGAGCCTTCGGGCAGAGGGCTATCTTTCATGCTGGAGATGAGGGCGGCGATGATAGCCAGATCGAGGCTGGGATCGCTGCTGCGCATACCGCCGGTGAGATTGATAAAAACGTCGCTGCCGCGGGTGTAGAGTGCCAGGTTTTTTTCCAGGATGGCTAGCAGAATGGCCAGTTTCTTCTGTTCCAAGCCCACCACCACGCGTTGAGGAGTGCCATAACTGCTTGCTGTAGCCAGGGATTGCACCTCCACGATGAAGCTGCGGGTGCCTTCCATGATGCATCCGATGGCGGTGCCGATCTGCTGATGCTCGTGGCTGAGGAAGATATTATTGGGATTGCTTACTTCTGCCAGACCGTTGCTGCTCATTTCGAAAAGGCCGATTTCGTTGGTGGAGCCAAAACGATTCTTCACTGCCCGCAGGATTTTATACTGATTGCGCAATTCGCCTTCAAAATAGAGCACGGTATCCACCATGTGTTCCAGGATTTTGGGGCCGGCTACGAATCCTTCCTTGGTCACATGGCCTACCAGGAACATGGGGATATTCATGGTTTTGGCTACGCGCAAGAGGCGATTGGTGCTTTCCCGAAGCTGCGTGATGCTGCCGGGAATGGAATCCAGAGTGGGAACGCTGACAGACTGGATGGAATCCACTACCACCAGGTCTGGCTGATGCTCAGAAATGGCGTCCACTACCTGCTCGGTGTCGTTGGTACAAAGCAGCAGGATATGCTCGCTATTTACGCCCAGGCGTTTGCTGCGCAGCCTGATCTGTTCGGGGCTCTCCTCTCCGGATACGTAGAGGGTTTTCAGCCCCGCTTCGCCCATCCACTGAGCCAATTGGAGCATCAGGGTGGACTTTCCGATGCCCGGTTCGCCGCCAATCAGCACTACCATTCCAGCCACGATGCCACCGCCAATCACCAGATCCATTTCGTTGATGCGGGTGCTGATGCGATTCACTTCGTTATATTGCAGGTCTATGATGCGTTCGGTTTTGGCACGAGTGCCGGCTTCCTGTTTGCGGGTTTGCTTTCCGGTTACGCGGGTGGATTCGCGCAAGCTTCCCCAGCTTCCGCAATTAGGACATTTGCCGCTCCACTTGCTGGTTTCATGTCCGCATTCGGCGCAGAAAAAAATAGTAGCCATAGTATTCTCCCAAGCTTAAGTAGCGCCACATTAACCATGGGGAAGAAACTGGCAAGGCATTTTTGGTAAAAAAAATTTGGATGTGCATAAGCTATTGATTATAAAGGCGTTTCGGTGCGTAGATTGTGTTTATAGTCATTAAGAGGTGAAAATTAAATTTGCGTGTGGGAAAATTCCTAATATAATATGGTGCATGGAGAGACTATGAGCAGTAATATAATAGTTTTTACGACTCCTACCTGCAGTTGGTGCAGGAAGGTGAAGGATTACCTGAAAACCAATGGTCAACCTTTTAAGGAAATAGATGTGTCTAAGGATCTTGCGGCACAGCAAGACATGATCCGCAAATCGGGTCAGATGGGCGTGCCGCAACTATGGATCAATAACGTTCCCGTAGTTGGCTTCGATCGAGACAAGATCGACCGTCTTATTAAAAAGCAATAACTCAAAACAAAGGAGATCTAAAATGGCAGATTATTCAGCCAAATTTCACGACTTAATCACTCGCCTCCAAGTAGTGCTGAGTGAGATCGACTACGCTCAGAAGGCTTGCCTGCAAGCAGGGCGTATGGAATGCATGCTTCTGAATCACCTGTACAAGTCCAAGAGTCCGGTGAACATGAACGAACTGGCCAAAGTGCTGGCCGTATCGCACAGCCGCGTAACCCGGATTATGGATAACCTGGTGAGCAAAAAACTGGTAGAGCGTGAACCTTCAGAGGATGACCGCAGATGCTGGTTCGCCATCATCACCGAAAAAGGCAGAAAGCTTGCTGAAAATAGCCAGCAAACCGTTGTTGATCAGCAAAAGCGCCTGCTGAAAAAGATCTCGGAAAAAGACATCGACGTCCTGTACAAGAACTTCAAAGTTTATGTAGAGAAGTATGAGGAAGTGCTGAAAGAGACCTACGTGGAGCTTTAATGTCAACTCTCGTAAAAACTAAATGGGCCGGAGCCATGAGCTTCGATGCCGACCTGGGAGGTCATCACATCCTCATGGATGCTGATCCCGAATGGGGCGGCCAGGACCTCGGTCCCCGTCCCAAACCACTTTTACTGGCTGCATTGGCAGGTTGTTCGGGAATGGATATCGTCTCCATCCTGAAGAAAATGATGGTATCAAACTACGAGATGGAGATCGAAACCGAAGCCGAATCCACCACCGAAAACCCCGTAGTGTATCATACGATCGTGGCTAAATTCAAATTTAGCGGCGAAAACCTGCCTGCCGACAAGCTGATTAAAGCCGTAACGCTATCCACTGAGCGTTATTGCGGCGTGAATGCCATGCTGAAGAAAGCAGCCAACGTGATTATCAAGATCTATCTAAATGAAGTGGAGGTATCATAATGAAATCAATCCTGATGATCGTGCTGATCTTTGGGGTTAGCATCCTGGGCTGCACGCCAAGCGAAAAACCCGTGGCCGAAAGCACTCCCGTTCCCGCGGAGGAAGTGAGCTTCGATGAAGCAATGTCCACCTACGAAACAGGGACTTGGATCACGGATTACAATAACGCCCTGGCCATAGCCAAAGAGATGAACCGGCCGGTTCTGGTGAATTTCACCGGCTCCGATTGGTGCAGCTGGTGCATTAAACTGAATAAAGAAGTATTCTCGCTGGATGCTTTCCAGAAATATGCCAAAGAGAATTTGGTGCTGCTGAAGCTGGATTTCCCCCGCAGCCTGCCCCAAACTCCCGAAATGAAAGCAGCTAATGAGAAATTACGAGACCAATACGGCGTTCAGGGCTACCCTACGATTCTACTTGTGGATTCTGAGGGAACTGAAATCAACCGAACTGGTTACCAACCCGGTGGCGCAGAGGCTTACGTGAAGCACCTGCAAAGCCTGCTAGCCGCCAAATAAACTAAATATAAGATCCCTAATACAAAACCGGCCTGAAGAATCATTCAGGCCGGTTTCTTTATACTGCGGTTTATTTTATTACAGATAGCGCTTAACCACTTCGATTACTTCAGGAAGGTCCATGCCGATATTCTGGAGATGCTCCACGGTGGGAACACCCTCAGGCGTCCAGCCTTTACGCTGGTAAACGGCATCCACTAATTGCTGATATTGATCTTCACGATAGGCCCGTAGCAAGGCCATCTTTTCAGTGGTACTCTTACCGGTGGGATCAATATTTTGCTTGGTTTGCAGCAGCTTATCATAGCGTTCGGCGCGGGAAAGATATTCTTCTTCGGTTACGGGGCCTACTGCACGATAAGGAGGAAGGTCGTCGATGCGGCGTCCCTTGCCCATGCGCATGCAGAATACTTTCTGGAAGTTATATACCCTCTCGGATTGCTTTATCAGCTCTTGCTTATCCATGGGCTTACCGGTGATGGCGGTGTAGATATCCACATAGTTCTGCACGTGCTCGGGCACCTTGGCCGGTTCGTCGGTTTCGGCATTATTGGCAGGTTCGATGTCATTCCAGGGAAGCTTGCACAAGCCCTGCAGGCCAAACCAGGTGCGGAACATGGGAAAATAGTGCAAGGCTTCGGCTTTGTCCTTAAAAGTGGGGATGTGGTTATTCACCATATCCATAAAAATCAGCCAGGCTTCGTCATGCTGCGGGCCTTTCAGCGCCAGTGTGTAGCCACCTTGCTGGGCCAGGGATTCCTTGCTCATGTATTGGGAATATTCCAGGCCTTTGGCTTCCATGCCGATATCTTGCAAGAACTTGGGGTCGGCACCATACTCTTCCGCAAAGATCTTCTTCATGGCGCGTACGCCTTTGCCCACAGTGAGGCCAAAACCTTCGCCACGAGCCATTTGATGTAGCAATTCCAGCGCGGCATCGGCATTGCCCCAGGTTAGCTCCAGGCCACCGGTGCGCTCTTTATTCAAGATGCCATTCTCATAGCATTCCATGGCAAAGGCAGTGCTGGTGCCAAAGGAAATGGTATCCACCCCGTAGGTATCGCAGTAAAAATTGATCTCCACGATGTCCTTGGGCACAAAGACACCGATATTGCTGCCACAACCTGCGGCAGTTTCATATTCGGGGCCATCCACGCAAACCGGCTGTCCTTTGTAAGGACCGGTGCGGGGTTTATAATCATCCACGGCTTTGCAGCAGGCCAAAGAGCAGCCATACCAGCAGCCATCAGCCATGCCCTGGGTGAAAAGCGCGGTGAATTCCCTGGAATGCAGACCGATCGCTTCGGGCATCTGGCCATATTTGAAATTGCGGATCGGCAGCAAATCATAATCATTCATAATCTCCATCAGGTGCGCAGTGCCAACCTGATGCATGCGGCATTGGCTGTCATCACCAGCTTCGATCTCTTTATGCAGCTTCAGTCCGGTCTTTTGCAGAGTGGGTAAATCCACGGGATTATTGGTATCCACTTTCAGGCCGCTGTATTTCACCACCATGGCCTTGATATTCTTATGGCGGAAAACGCTACCGGTGCCGCCACGACCAGCCTGCTTGAGACGGGCTACCTGGCGGCGCTTATCCCAAAAAGAGAAATTCAGGCAGGTGATCTGCACGTGATCGGCTGCTGCACCAGAAGATACAACAGATACAAATTGGTGTTTATCGGGGCTGTCGGCAAATTCTTTAATGAGGTTTTCGGCGAGCACATGGCTGTTGATATCCTCGTCGGGAGCGCTGAGAATCTGCACAGTGCCCTTGTCGCCATCGATATATACGATCACTTCTTCAGAGGCAATTCCCTGAATTTCCAGGGCATCCCAGCCGGCGAACTTGGAGTAAGGACCAAAGTGACCACCCACATTGCAATCCACGGGAATGCCGGTTAAAGGGGAAATGGTGGTTACGATGGATTTGCCGCTGCCGGGATAGCTGGTATTGCCGCAAAGGGGGCCAAAGGAAATGCATATCTCATTTTCGGGGCTGTCCCATTTGGTGTCATCTTTCACGCCCTGCCACATCAGATAGAGGTCAAAGCCCTTTCCGCCCACGAATTTATCGATCATCATCTGGCTTACCGGCTTGGATTTGATCTCGCCAGTGCCGACATTTACATATAAAGTTCTTTTATTGTATCCCCTCACGATGGGGGCCAGGTCATACTTGAATTCTGCAATTAGTTTACGGTTCATAACAAAACTCCTTAATCCTGCTCGATCTTGATCGCTTCGGTGGGACAGCTTTTGGCACAAACTCCGCAGGCGATGCATTTGAAGGGATTATGCTGACCAAAAACGGTGCGCATGGAATCGGTGGGGCATACTCCCACACACATCAGACAACCGATGCACAGCGCTTTATTCAGCATCACCACACCCTGGGAATTAACGGTTAAAGCCACGGTTGGACAAGCAGCCACGCATTTCTGGCACTGATTGCATACGTTCATGTGGGGGGGCTGAGTGTCGTCGGAAATTACGATGCAGCTTTTGGCGGCATTATCTTCCTTGAAATAAAGCTGTGAGCATACGCTTTCGCAGGTATGGCAGCCAACGCACAGATCGGGATAAGTTCTCAGGACTTTCATATCTCAAATCTCTCCAGATATTCTTTGTAAACCAAGTTTTAAACTTGTGGGGATATAGTCAACTACAATCTTTAGAGCTTCTCTTTAATCGTTTTCAGCAGCGAGGCAGCATCCAAACCTGCCTTTCGGTAAAGCTCCGCAGATGATCCGGACATGGGATACTGGTTTATCCCGAGCTTATATAACCGCGCATGCAGATTCAGCGAAGTAAGCATTTCGGCAATGCTGGTACCCAGACCGCCATTAACGTTGTGATCTTCCACGCTGAAGATGGGCCCCAGCAGTGCTGCGGTTTTTAGCTGTTCGGGATCAAGCTTCAGAGGAGTGGAAACGTAAACCAGCTGAATGAAAATCCCCTCTTCCTGCAAGCTTTCCACTGCCTTCAAGGCTCTTCCGGCAGGAGTTCCGCTTACCCATAAGCTGCCATGATTGCCGTCTCTTAAGATATCTGCCTTGCCGTAGCGGAAATTATAATCGCGGTGATAGAAGGCTTTTCCTTCCTTGCTCTTGATCATGGGAAGCTTGGAACGCCCCATGGTTACTACATAATTTCCGGGCTGATTGATCAGCCAGCGGATAATCCGATCGGTTTGATTGGCATCGGCAGGGCAGAGCAGCCCAAAATTATAGAGATTGCGCACCAGGGAGATGTAATCGATGCTCTGATGCGTTTTGCCATCTTCGCCCACGTCTATTCCCACGTGAGTAAGCACGGTTTTCAGGTGGGCGTGATTGATATCATTTAGCCTTTGCGCATTGTAGGTTTCGGCAATGCCAAACATTCCGAAATCGCTCCAGAAGGTCTGGATGCCGCATGTGGACAGAGCTCCTCCCATCACTGCGGCATGCTGTTCCATGATTCCGCATTGAATGAAATTATGAGGGCTTACTTTAGCAAAATCGGCGGTCTTAACGCTTCCAGCCAGATCGCAATCCAGCACCACCAGCGGAGTTTTACCCTCTGCATTCAGCTTGGCCAGATCAGCTAAGGCGTTTCCCCAGGCACTGCGGCAGTCATTTTCGCCTTCATACACGATGGGACTACCGGGATTAAAATCCGGCTTGAATGCAAAGGCCGTGGGATTGTGTTTGGCTTCGGGAACGCTTTCCCGCATTTTACGGTATTTTTTTATGTCATTGGTAACCTTCAGCTGTGTTAAAGC
>JAGOGT010000047.1 GCA_017996595.1 Candidatus Cloacimonadota bacterium | reverse complement strand
CCTCCCAGGCGGGGCATATACACATCTATGATGTATAGGTCATATTGTTCATAGGCAACTTTTTCCAGTGCGTCCAAGCCATCCACGGCAATGGTAACGGCGTAGCCCATTTCTTTCAGGAATTCGCTGATGATGTCGCGGATGTTCTGTTCGTCATCCACTACCATTATTCTCGGATTCACTATGCCTCCTTGTCCTGATCCATATATGCTTTATGTGGCTCAGGGTGGTTTGGGGCCGTGTCGGAATCCCCCTCCGCTCTCGTGTAGCTTTTTGAAGAATTCAGCACGGAATTTACTTTCAGGGGATGCAGTCGCTGGAGAATGGAACTGATTTTATTCACTGCTTCGGTAATCTCGTTATTGCTCTTTTTCAGTCCTTCATTTTGCAGCTCGTTGGCATATCTTTTCACGCGTCCCAGAGAGAGGGTAATCACACACAGGGGAGTATTAATATCGTGATCCATATGCGCTACATCTTTTAGCACCGGTAGTAGTTCTTCCATGTCTTTTTTTAGTTTCGTGCTCTGTTTCAGTTCCGCTCTAGCCTCTTCCAGTTCCGTCTGCAGCGATTTATGCAGCGATAATTGGTCGGACAGGTAATTGGCAATCATCGCCACACCGCAGAATAAACCCGTGTAGCTCATGATATAAACCGTGGAGCCGGCAATATCGAGGCTTGACGGTTCGGTGGGGTAGAGGATGCCATTACGATATAGCAGGATCAGCACCATCAGGCTCATACTTCCTGTGAGTCCAGCCAATACTCCGCCGTTATGAGGAATAGTGAGGGCGGCAGTGATCACTCCGATCAAATACACCCACACGAAGAAGCTATTCAATCCTCCCGTGAGATGCACTACCAGGGTGGCAAAAACGATATCCAGTACTACCTGAAAGACCACGATCCCTTTTTTGTTCCCCGAGGCCTGAGTTTGATAGAGCAAATTCAGGGCTACGATGCCAATGAACAGCACGAAGAAAAGTACATTCTGCACCATGCCATCTCTGAAACTGATATGTAGCAGTCCGATCGAAAAAAGCACTACTACCATAAACCAGCGGATCATTGCCCACCAGGAAAGAAGTTTTGTCCGTTCGCTATCCATCGTAGCTCCTTAGTCTCTTACGTACAGCAAGTCTGCCGGATTTAAAGTTTGTTGGTACCAGCCCAGCATTTCGGCGTCAGTTAAAGTGCGATTCCAGAGGCCGGCCTGATCGAGAAGTCCCCACATATATCTATAGGAATCCCCAGCACCAAAATTAGAAAAAAACTCTCTGCCAATATAGAATCCGGCATTTTGCACGGCATCGCGCCGCACTCCAAGTCCATAAAGCGGATTGGTAGCAGTGCAAACCGGCAAGCCATTGATATAGCCTTTCACCTTACCGCGGGCGTAGGTCATCCCCAGCATTATCCATTGGTCCTTATTATAGGGATATTCTCCCTTGGGAGTGAAGGCGGTACTGGCATCCACAAATAGTCCATTAACGGTGGTGGCTGCGAAGTGCATTTGGTTTCCGGTGTACCAGATAGCTCCGGTGGGGATTTTGCGCACATTGCCATATCCCACTCCATGGGCAGTGAGATCAGGATCTGTGATATCCGAAGGCAGCCATACAAGCACTGATTCCGAAGCCTCGTGACGAACTTTTGCCCAGACTACGATCGAAAAATTTGGGGAAACGGTCATTGATGCATTGCCGGGGTGATAGATATAGCCTTTTCCCGCCTCTGTGGCAGTAGCTCCGTTCTTTCCCAAGGAAAGGCATTTCCAGCCATCCACACCATAGCCTTTGGGCCGGGTGGAAACATAATCATCAGTACTCCCCGCATTTTCCACCACAGAGCCATGGTTGTTATTGGCAGAGCTATCTTCGATGATGCTTAGGTGTCCGCTATTATACTGGCTTTGATCAAATTCCAGGTAGAAGCAATTGGGATCGCCGATCAGTGCTGAAAGGGGGAAATTGAAGGCGATTTCGGCACGGTAATTAATATGCCTGCCCATGAGATCGCCACTTACCCAGCTAATGGCCCGGTATGCATCTTCCGATTCCACAAAGGAATATCTGATGCTGTCGATGTGGCAATTCTGAATATTAAAATTGGCATAAATCTCATTCCAGTGGGTAACCGAGTCAGGACCGGCCATCATTCCCAGGGCCACCGAATTGCGCACTGCGGTCCGCAATGCATAGTCTGAAACACTTTCTGCCTGTCTCTGCAGCATATTGCGGCTGATAATCACCGGCAGGGAAAAGAGGTTGCGCTCCAGATGCGTCATAATCCCGGCATAGATAGTTCCCATCAGAACTACCACGATTAGCATGGCTCTACCCATAGTATCTCACCTTTTTTTTATGCTCCCCGCATGTAGGCATTCATGAAATAGCACTTGAATTGCAGCTTGGCGATAATCGGTTTGCCACCGAGACGTGGAGCCTGGCGAAAGAAATTGATGCGCACTTCCGCGCTTCTTACCTGGCTGGCGGTAGTGGTTAATACATCATTCTTGGTATAATAGCGGAATTTCAGCTGATTGATCCAAAACAGATAGCCAAGATCATCGAGAGGAACTCCATCTTGCAAAATTACCACTGCCGTTCCATAGGGATTTGGTACCGAGGCCAGACGGATGGTAAGGGTAACCGGGTAGGTTTGAATTTGATCGGTTTGGAAATTCCAGTAGGTATTGAAAACCAGCGAATCCGGCGTGGCATGAATCACTGCATCATCAGGATCAAAGCCGATTCCTGAGAGGGCGATTACATTGTTGAATTTGGCAGC
Organism: Candidatus Cloacimonadota bacterium; assembly: GCA_017996595.1. Taxonomy (GTDB): domain Bacteria; phylum Cloacimonadota; class Cloacimonadia; order Cloacimonadales; family Cloacimonadaceae; genus Cloacimonas. The sequence continues at coordinate 4,962 of JAGOGT010000047.1, read as the reverse complement.
GCACATATCCATGTGATCGATCATATTCATGGTGAAGAGCGCTCTATCCGTAGCTTCATACATCTGGAACTGAAAGGTCATCATCATCAGTACCAGCATACTGGCGATAATGGCAGCACCGATCAGATCAATTATTATATTCATTAGATATTCAAATGCGTTTTGGTATATATCCGTTGCATGGTAACCGGTACTTTCAGGCCGTGAGTGGAAGCCACTACCCGAACTCTTACATATATGCTATTCACCGGAATGGTAGCCAAAGCGGTGCCCAGAGAGTCACTATGCGCAGCAGTGATGGCCAGCTGATAGATGTCGCCGGGGAAGGCCAGATCCAGGGTCCTATTGGTGTTATTATAGGTGGGAATGATGTTCCCAAAAGCAAGCTGCTTGCTGAAGAGCTTGGCATCCACCTCATCCAGCAGGGTGTGACAAAGCTGCGTGGCTTGCACATATTGCGTGGCGTTAATCAGCAAATCTTGTTGCTGGCCGATCTTCTGATTGTAATTCAGCGCCACCGTAGTGAAGAAAACCACGGCAAAAAGTGCCAGCACCATTTCCATATTGGTCATCTAATCCTCCGCAGTGGCATACAGCACTTCCGTGAGATCGGTGAGGCCTTCGCGCATCCTCTCCATTCCGCTGCTACGCATGGAAAGCATGCCATGTTTTTCGGCGATGGCTCTTATCCGTTCTTCGTCGATATCATTTTGTGCTTTTACGATTTCGTTGCGTACTTCCGGGTAGAAGAACAGCGCTTCGGCAATATTTACCCGGCCCTTATAGCCATTATGACATTTGGGGCAACCCACCGGTTCGTAGATTTTACCGCTTTCCAGCTCTTCCAGAGTAAAGCCCATCTGCAGCGCAGCTTCATAGTGATCTTTGGAGAGGGGACGTCGGCAATGTACACAGAGCTTGCGTACCAGGCGCTGAGCGATGATGATATTGATGGAATAGGCCAAAAGGAAGGTTTCGATGCCCATCTTATAAAGCCGCGTAATGGCAGAAGGCGCATCATTGGTATGCAGGGTGGAAAAGGTAAGGTGACCGGTATTGGCAAGCTTCACGGCAATATCAGCAGTGATTTTGTCGCGGATTTCGCCTACCATCACCACATCGGGATCGTGCCGCAAAATCGAACGGATGGCCAGATCAAAGCTCATCTTGTGCCCTATTTTCAGCTGCCTGGCTCCGTGAATCACATATTCCACGGGGTCTTCGCAAGTAAGCACGTTAATGGTGGGATTTATCACATGGTGCAGAGCTGCCATCAGGGTAGTGGATTTTCCGCTACCCGTGGGACCGGTAACGATGATGATGCCCTTGGAAGTGGAGATGGATTTGATAAATTCTCGCTCTGCCTGTTCCTGAAAACCTAAGCGCCGGAAATCTGTGATTACCTTGCGGTCATCGATTACCCGGATCACGATGCTCTCGAAACGGCGCTCAAATTCTGCCGAAACGATAGGGATGATGGAGATACGGAAACGGATCAGATGATCATCAATCAGCCTTTGGGCAAATCCATCCTGAGCCGTATCCCGTTCAAATCTATCCACACCGATGGAGCGATCTTTCACCACTGCGGACAGTGCTTCCGGGGGAGTTCCTTCCTGACGGTGCCACAGCTGCAGCTTACCATCCACGCGAATAAAGATGTCGATGGTGGTTTTGCCTCCGGGAATGATGTGAATATCGCTGGCATCCTTGTGCACGGCCTCGATCAGAGAACCCTCGAAGAGATTTACAAGCAAGCTTTTATTGATCTCTTCATCCAGGGCTTGCTCGCTTAGTTCACCGCCACCACCATCTTCCACATCCACCAGCACCTGGCCTGCTTCTTCCAAAAGCTGCAGAAATTCATTCTTCTGAGGCGCGATTCTGGCAATCAAATCTTCGATGGTTTTCAGCTTGCTCCAGTATATCTCGATGCGCTTATAGGGAGTTTGCGCCGAGATGTCCTGCAGCAGCTTATCTGTGGGATCAGAAGCCAGAACTTGCAAAACCTCACGGGTACTATCCAGAATCGCCCAGGGAAAGATTTTATGATATAGCAGCTTCTTTTTCAGATCTTCCGGGAACTTCTTCAGAATCTCCTTGCAGGCTTCCATTTCAGCTTCGGTAAGTTCTTCCACGCTGATCTCCAGAGATGGGAAGGCATAGAGCTTGGCCAGGGCTTCAAAAACCAGATCATGCGATACTTTGAAGTCGCTTTCCAGTATTTTGGCCAGGCTGCCTGAGGAAGTTTCGCCATATTCCACCATCTTCAGGCTGGCTTTCTCCACCAGCTCCCTTTCCAGGTAGCCTTTATCGATCAGGTAGTGGGCAAATTTGCTTAAAGAAGCCATGTTATCATCCGGTGGGAGGGGAAATGGTGGCTATTTCTGCAGATACCACGGTTAAAAAGACGATCGCGATGGCCACGATGAAGCCCACAATGGTTTGAATGTATTCGATAATTGCGAGCATCTTGTAGGTTGTTTCCGCTTCGTAATAAGTGGCGATTTGCTGCGCGGATTGTAAGATGTTACCGGTTTCCTGTCCGGTTTTGAGGCGGGTAAGCGAGGTGCGGGTAAAAACTCCGGCCGCTTCCATAGCGGGCACAAATGCTTCTCCTTCTTTCAGCATGAGGGGAATGGTGATGCGCTTGATGCGATCTTCCATCCAGGCATTACGGCAGGCTTCGGCAGCGGTTTTGATCGTTTCGATATTGTCTCCGGCCCCGCCATAAATGGTGCCAAATACCCGGAAGTATATTTCAATGGATGATTTGTGGATCAGATGCCCCACCAGCGGAAGCTTTATGATGTGCTGGTCGCGCCAGATTTTTCCCTTGGGAGTTTGCCACCAACGCCATACCACCACCACGGGGATGATGAAGGCCAGGGCCACGATCCACCAGAAATCCGCCAGCCATTTGCTCACATCGAGGGTCTTCATGGTAAGGGGCGGCAGGGGCATATTGTACTTTAAAAATAGCTCTGCAGTAGCGGGGAAGATGTCAATCACATAGTACATAGTAGCGCCGAGCGTGGCAATCACGGCAAACATCGGGGAAATCACTGCTTTCTTGATATTCTTCCTGATCTCCAGATCGCGTTCGATGAATTTGCAAGTGGCATCGAATACCTCTGCCATGTTACCGCTGCGGGTAGCCAAGCCCAGCATAAAGGCCGGAAAACGCCCAAAGATATGCTGAAAGCGCATGAAAACTTCTCTGCCTTCCGCACACCGGCTTTCAGCTGACTTTCGATCTGCTGCAGCGCATCCTTGAAGGTGCGGTTGGTCTGTTCCTCCGCCAGCATCTCCAAGATCTTGCCAAAGGTCATCTTATCCCTCAGCATCGTGGGGGAAAGCTTGATAAACATCATGATGTCGGCCAGAGAGGGCTTGATATTGATATCAAAAAGCACGGGATTGATCTTGAAATTTGTATAGCCCATCTTGCGCAGCGCTGCTGCCACTTCGTCCTTACTATAGGCCGATTGCCTTCCGCTAAAGGGTTTCTTGCCCCCGATATGCACCTTGTAAAGCCAATCACGCTTCCGCTCCAGACTCGACACGCGAATCTGGTGCTTGGCAGCCAGCTTGGCAACATGCAGCTTGGCTTCTTTCGGTGTATCCACCGTAAAGGTGCCTTGAACCAACTTCCCCTGCGGTCCGAACCCCTTGAATCTGTATTCAACCATTCTTAGGAACTCCCCTTGAAGCTCTGCCTAGTACGCTATGCAGTTAATACTACCCTGATGCCGAAAAATCAGGGCAGTATTAACCCCATACTTACTAATATTTTAGCTATGCTGGCAAACTACGCGATATGGTTCATTCTCCTTATTAAAACAGTTACAGGGTGAGCTTCGCTATAATACCAAGATTGGTCAAGAACTTTCTTGACCAATCTTGTGTGTTAAATAGGTTTCTATGAGGCAAGCCTCAAACCTGGATTATACGTCGCTTGCAACACCAACAATAGTACCGGCAGGGAAGGTTATTGTAGCTACGAACTTGGGGTGTTTTGTGTCCTTTACAGCAGTACCAACACCGGTGATGGTGGCAACACCACTTGCTCCATCAGTGGTGATAGCAACAGTATAAGTTCCGTTTTCATTGGTAGTGGTGGTTCCACCCCAGCCGATGAAGTTTCCAAGTATACCAGCACCAGCCGCATCAGCAGTCGGAAGAGTTCCACTTCCACCCCCTTGGGATACAGGGGTTTTGTAGTACTGTACTACTTGAGCTGCAAAGCTCTGGGCATCGGAGGCGATAGCAGTCTTGTTGCTGTTGTAAGCCTGGTTGTTGAACATGCTGATCCCGACGGCGATGGCTACACCGACGATGATCACACTGAGTACGATCAAAAGAATTTGTTGAGTTCCCATGGTAATCTCCTTTTTGGGGTTATTTTTTTTATTGGGTTCACACTATTTTATTGCCACCCTGGGGGTGACGAAGATAACTAACGCAAAAGCCGTGCCAAATATCCTGGAGCAGTCCCAAAATGATTCTTTGCCGCCACTTATAATGCTGAATAGTAATGAGTTATAACTTCCAAAATAATTCTTTTTGCCCTGGATTCCAAGGGAAAACTCTACACAATACCGTTGCGTATGCATCACACATTGCTGGGCTATGTGATGTAAATAAGACAGTCATCATTTTTGCAAGCGGGAGCTATTATCCAGCAGGAGTCATTTGCCAGCAGGAGTCATTTGCCAGCAGGAGTCATTTGCCAGCAGGAGTCATTTGCCAGCAGGAGTCATTTGCGGCTTTCCCATCTCTGCTGTGGGTTTTAGATTCATTGCCGCAAAGGACTCATGCGTGGAGGTTTACAGTGATTTGATCCGCATGAGTCCTTACAGCCCGTGAAATAATCAGTAAGAATAAAGCTCACATTGGGCTGAATGACTCCTGCTTTTGAGAACTTCCTGGATTCGACACGTCTCAGCAGGAGTCATTTGC